>NZ_JAPWCC010000015.1:0-50767 GCF_041433735.1 Gemella sp. 20925_1_85
CCTTTTTTACCTGTAACAATGGCAGACCCAGCCCCTAGAGTAGTCATGGAACGTCCAAGTTTCCGCTGTAGACGGTGCATGTGAGCGTGCATAAGCATACGAGGTTTTCTCATCACACGACTTCCCACACTTTGAGAATCGTTACTCTGTAGAGAAAACATACTCATTAAATCGCCCAGCTTGAAGTAGATTCCTGCAAAGGTCACAATCTGTAGAAAAGCAATCAAAAAGAACGGATAACCAGCCGATAAGGTATAGAGCATGGTTGAAATACTAAATGCTGTCGTAATAATCAATGTGATTCCAGCTCGTGTCAAAATGGTATTAAAGAGCTTTGTTATGGCTCGTTTTGACATACCATCAAATGATGGAATCATGCTTAAAATAAAGCTCACAGGCAGAAACATAGCATAGATGATAAAAAGTACCTGCGAGAAAATCATGATTCCTGTTAATAGGAATACAAATATGGAAATCCCAATATTGAAGACAAATAGGAAGAAGACTGTACCTAAACGGTTAATGGTCTTTGTAATGGTTAGATTGGTATTGCTTCTGTCTTCAATTTCTTCCGCAACAATTTTTTCTCTGTCTTCGCCATTGTTGGAATCTGGGCTGGTGGAGAGCAGGCTTTCCACACGGTCAATACCGATACTTTCAATGTCTGAACTGTTGTATTGAAGCAGTAGCCACGGTTGCTGAACCTGTATGGAAAACAGGCTATCTCTGATTAAGTCCACGCTGTCCTTGCCTTGACTATCGGAATGGGGCATGACAATCTTCGTGCCAAGTGATAAACTGGCATTACTGATGTCTGATGAAAAGTCATTGATTTTTTTAATGTAGTCGGGAGCGTAGGCAATAAAGGAAGCCGATAGGATAAACACCAGCACAAAATTCATAATGGCATGAATTGCCTTTGTGGTTTCTCTCTTTATCAGTCCCGTATAGGCAACATAAACCCCAAGAACCAAAATCAAGAGTAAGAGGAATCCAACATAGAAACCCTCTGTTGAAAATCCGTTTGCACTCACACCAGCTAAGGTCTGCATATTCTTACCAATGGAATCTGCTGTAGCGGAAATGAAGTCTAAGGAATAGGCTTCCTGTACTAAGTAACCTGTCGCATTGGAAACATACAAACTGATTGTCCAAATAAAATTGGTAATGGCATATAGTCCATACATGACCTGTTTTCCAATCCCGTCCGACCAGTTCCACGGAAGCCAGCCCCAGCTATTATCCACATAAAAATCCAGTTGATAGTTTTCAAGTGGGTATCGGCTGTATTCATTTGCCACATTGACCGTATCATCTACCAAGCCCGCAGCTTGAACCACCGTTCCCAGCATGGCTAAAAGAAAAATGGCAATCACAAGTGTGAAAGCCACTGTCATTGCCACTTTACCTAGACGTTTCAGCGTCCAGTTTGATTTTATTCTGTTTACTATTGATGGTTTCACATTTACACCTCTTTTCGCACAGGTGGTCTGGTATCAAAGGCATGGAGCAGTTCTTCAAATACAGGGTGGAACTGTATCACACCGACACGACCATATAAATCACTGATAAGGCATTGCCCGTTTTCCAAATCACGCAATCGCTTCTGATTGTTTTCGTCCTCTGGGTCTACACCAAAAAAGGCTAAGGTCTTTTTAATCTCGTTAAGGTCAGTGGAACGAAATGCAAATTTTAAGCCGAGGTTATTTTTCAGTTTTTCATCTAAGAGGTCGTCTGTATTTTGGGTCACGAAATATACCCCAGCGTTCATAGCACGACCAGCCCGAACCAGCTTCATAGATAGTGTTTTTCCTTGTGCTACCTGTAAAAAGCTCCATGCTTCGTCTAAATCTACAATCTTGAAAATGCTTCGGTCTGTATGGATAAAGTCTAAAGCAAAGGTACTAATGACAATCAGCATAGCAACGGATAAAAGCTCCATAGTGGTATATTCCTCAAAGGAAGTTTCCTTGTCGGGAAGTACCAAGTCCGCAACCTGTATAATGTTCAGTTGTTTTTCTAAGCTGATAGACTGCTCCACATAACCATTACTGAATAATAAATGTGCAAAGTCATAGTCTGTAAAACTTTCGATATGGTCGGCTATACTGGTACTTAGTGGCGTATTCTCAACCCGTAATTCCTCAATCACTTTCATCAACCCTCGTACTTCACTATTGGTTACTGCACGAATGGCTTTTCTAAGGATTGGGAAGCGTTCCCCATCACGAGAGGAAATCCCCGTAAGGAATGTCAGAATATCAATAGCCAGTGATTCAGAATCTTTGGGATTTTTCATAATCACATAAGGGTCAAGTAAGCCTTTGTTTTTCTCATCAGAAGTCAGAGTGACGATATTGATTTCATGGGAAATCTCTGGCAAGGTTTCTTTCCATCTGCCACGTTCTGCTTTTGGGTCTATAATCACTGCTTGTGCCCCATAAAGCACCGCATAATAGACGATAAGGTTATTCGCAAAGGATTTACCACCACCCAGCGAACCAACAAAAGCCGACGCTAACGC
The DNA here is from genome assembly GCF_041433735.1 of Gemella sp. 20925_1_85. Lineage (NCBI taxonomy): Bacteria > Bacillati > Bacillota > Bacilli > Caryophanales > Gemellaceae > Gemella > Gemella sp. 20925_1_85. The sequence goes on from NZ_JAPWCC010000015.1 coordinate 2,525, forward strand.
ATTGGTTACTGAACCCTTAACCCCTTGACTGGCAAGAGCAGGTTTCAGATAGACATTGCGTCCAGTATCTAAGCTGTAGCCAACATAAATCCCCTCATTTTCCCCCAGCATTTGAGTAGCACCAAAACCTAAACCAGCGAGGAAATCAGAGGTCACGTATTGAATATAATCATTCATATAACGCTTGCTGGCAGGTAAAAATTCTTCATGTAAGCCGAGCATATCCCCAAATGGTCGTACCAGTTTTACGCTTAAATCGTCATAAAAATCTTTCACTTCATTACAACGACGTTTGAGTTCGTCAAGATCATTTGCTGATACCCTTACCACATAAGACAGCTTGTACATAGATTCCTTGCTTTGGTCTAAATTGGTTTCCAGCTCATTCACACTTTCCAGAGCTTCCGCCACATTGGAGCTGGTTTCATTATCACTTTGCCAAGCGTGGTTATCCAAGTCTTTCAGTTCTTTCTTTTTATTGCGGACAGTAGATAGGGCTTTACGATTCGCTACAATTTCCACATTCATTGACGTATCAATCGGGAATGTAAATTGCTGTTGCTGGTAGTAGAAGATTTCAGAGGACGGGAAGTCCAGTTCTCCGACAATGCTGTTAATGGTAAAGTAAGCTACATAGACGGTTTCATCTTCCTGCTGGATTTTCAAATATCGCTGTTTTTCTTCCACCAAACAGCGAGTAGGCTTAATCAAGTCATAGTATTTAATCAGCGTTTCATTATCCAGCTTTTTCTTTGATAGATGGTACTTATACTCTTCATAGGCAGTGCCTGTCTGTCCGTAAAGGTGTTCAATCAGATAGCCGAAGTCGTCCTTATCTAACCTGCGGATTTTGAAACGACGAGAGATTTTATTTTCTAAGAGCTTTTCCATCTTCTGAAAACGCAGGATTTCATCATTACTCATACTAACAAAATCGCCCATCAGCTTATGGTTCACATCATAGACAAAATCAGACAAAGCATTTTTTGCTTCAACGGTAAGACTTTTCATAGAAAACTCCTGATCGTTGAGAAGCAACTTAAAGCCGATAAAGAAACGGTAGTTCACTTGATTTTCGCCAATCATGGATATTAAAGCGTCTGTCTGTTGGTCGATTTTGTCATAGGCAACCGCTTTGAGCTTGCCAGTGACTTCATTTTTGGAACGCTCTTGTGCAGAACGTATGCTGGATTCTGTACTGATTTGTAAAGCATGAATTTTGCCATCACGATTTTGTGCGATAAGCTGTCTGAAAGAATCATGCACTTGTATTTTCTGTTCTGGACTTAGAAATGAGTAATTGTAAGGAACAAGCTCATAGTAAGCATAACATTCCCCGTCTTTATTCCAGACGAGATTGTTTTCAATGTATTTAATTGGATATGCCATAAAATTCACTCCTAACTGCTGTAATGGCTTCTTGTGGCTGGTTTCTGCCAAGCGTTACTTTTTTTCCTGCATAGGTCAGCTTTGGTCGCAGTGCATAAGCAATGACAGACTTCAAAAATCCATAAGGCTTTTTACCATCAAAAGTTTTTGTAGACATAAACCATGTGAAAGCCACAGGAATCCCAAAGTATTTGAGAAATGCTCCCTCTATCATGGAAAGAGGGGGCAAGTTGCCAAGTATCATCACTGCAAAGAGTGACACGACAAACCATGTCATTTGCGTAAAGGTTATGGGAAACGGAAGTCTAAAATCATTGATAGAATACAGTACCTTTTCCACAGACCAGATACTGGTATAGCTTCGTATTTTCTTCATGTAATCAATCCTTTCATAAAAAATAGGGGTAGCTGATTGAGCCACCCCGTAAAATAGAAAATCTGCCAGTAGTAATGTACCGACAGATTTAATAGACGATTTCAAAAATCCCATGATTGGTTGAGATAAACGTTCCTGAAAGGTCTAAATCCCGACCATAGGCTTGATAATCAATATAGTTTTGAAGACTAGCTGGTACTTCGCCTAAAGCACCCGTTTCTTCAATGTAGTAGCGTGCCACGTCATACATATCATCACAATCGGAATGAATGATAATATCCTCTTGATGTTCGCTTAGTTCTTCAATGCTTGAAAAATGAGTGAGCAGAGCAGATAGCTCCGATTGTAATTCTTCGGGTAATTCCGATACCATTTCCCATAGTCGATTGAGTTCGCCAATGGAAGTGTATTCGTCAACCGTAAAGGGTAACTCGTAGTCATGAATGGCGTATTCCTCATATTCATCATTCAAGCCGATTTTCTCTTTGACTTCCTCAAAGTCAATGGGAAAGGTAAACCACGCACCGACCAATTCGCCCTCATTGTATTTGCCTAAATTCGCAATATAGACTTGCATATCGTCCATATATTCACGTCCTTTCTTTGTAGAGATTCAAAAATCCCTACCGCACTTCGTTTGGTGTACCATTCCTTTGCGGAACATAAGAAAACCACTTATATTCCACAAAAGAACGGTTTTATTTAAGCACCAATAATGCGATTGAATAGCTCTAGTAAAATGTCTTTTACTCCAGCAGCGTTGAAGACTAAGCCAACCGCAATAATCGCAATAATTAAAAAGCCAATCAGTTTGCTAAACTCACGCTTGAAGCCAAGATACAAGCCAATCACAACGATTGCTAAAAGCACCAGTGATTGAGCGTTTGATAGAAACCAGTTATAAAGGTTTTGTCCAAAATTCATAAAAATGTTCTCCTCTCTATATTCAATGAATTTGTATTTGAGTTATTTTTTTGTTGTTATCACGTCCTGTTCTTTTACTGACTGTTGCTTCAAAATCTGCTTGTGTCGGTCTGTCAGTTTCGCATGGTCGAGAATGTCTTTTACAACCTGCGTCTGGTTGATTTCATCAAGTTTAATCGCAACCTTTAAGGTCGGGGCAACTTGATGAGATAGCCAGTTCAGCGTCCTTTGGAAGGAGTAAGGCTCTGGTTTTGTGGTTAGTTTTAATCGTTCACGATTGTTCCCAATAAACCAAGCCCATTCTTCATTCAGTTTCCAATCAGAACGAGGTTTGGAATCGTCTTTATCTACAAAACGGATATACCGATTGATAATTTTAAAGGCGGTATGCTCTGGATTGTCATAGACGAGTAAATCACGGACTGCATAATAGGCACGCTCATTTTTCAATCGAATCTCAAAACGGTTTTTTACTTCTGCGTCTTCAATGGGAATATCATTTTTCTTGTACTGCTCGTAGTCCTTTTCATAGATACAGAAATAAACTTCACTTTGTAATGAACCGATATAGAGGGTGTTTCCCATACATTCCTTTTCCTCTTTGCGTACCAGTTCGCCACTGCGATAGCTTTTAAAACTGCGGAAGACGGAGATACATTCTTCCTGTTGGCACTTTTCAGTGAGTACAGGGATATTCAAAATCCCTGTCTTATCGTTAATGGCAAGGTCAAGGCGTTTCATCACACCGCCAGCCACCAAAACGTCCATAAAGAACTCATACCAGCTTCTTTGTTGTGCCAGAAGATAGCTTTCAAATTGTCTGCACCCACGACCTTTCAATTCCACCAGAACTCCTTTGTCCAGTTCATGGGAGCAAAGGACGAATATGTCGCCTAAAGCATAATGCTCTGAATAAGAATAGAAACCATAGTCCTCATGAAGAAAATAGGACAGTTTCAGTTGTAAGATGTTTTCGACCACCTGCTGTACGTCTGTTGTCGGAAAGCGAATCCTTACATAATCAAACAGCATTTCAAGGGGAGCGTCGGGATTGAAGCGTTCCAGAGCTTCCCAAAGGGACTGCTGTAAATCCTCTGATGGCTTGACTTTTCCTGTTTCAATATCGCTTAGATACTGCCTTGTAATACCAGTCGCAACAGCTAAACGGTTTTGAGATAGTCCATAAGCCAAGCGTTTTTCTTTTAAATGCTGTAACCAAGTTTGTTCATTCAGTAAAAATTCCTCCAATCAAAAAGGCGTATGTCAACTTTTAAAGCCCATTTGACATACGCTGAAATTTTGTAAATCCCTTGTAACCAAAGGATTTTCTAATGTTTTTTTGACTGTTTCCTGTCGATTTGTACCCCCCCTGTTAGATACGGGGGGTTAAGTGCTGGCGTGGCTATTGCCACACCAGCCAGCAAGATCAGTCCACACCTGCGACTTCCGCTTCGCACGTCGCCTGCGTGGACTGTCTGCTGTTGGATAACTTTTTAATTTCCTCCAAGAAATCATATCCTTTTGGTACAAGGGGAGTATAAAACTCTGATATGACACTTGTTCCTACATCAACATAGCCACGACCTTTGATTCGCTTTAAGAAGAAATCCTTTTGTACGTCACTGCCAAACATCATGCCATAGCCCATTTCAGACATACGACCTAAAGCCACTCTGAAATTAAACTGATCACGGATTCCGTCGCCTAAATATTTTGCGTCTGGACGTTGACAAGCCAGTATTAGAAAGAAGCCAGCTTGACGACCTAACATGACAATCTGTTTCAGCTTATTCATAACTGCGGTGTTTTCTTTTGTTCCCAGCATTTCCATGAAAGCGACGTATTCATCAAAGATTAAGAAGTGTGCCGGGAGACCTAAGTAAGCATAATTTTTGCCAGTCTTATAGTTCTTCATCTGCTTCATTTCCTCACTACGTTTCATCATTTCTTCATAGAATGTTTCAATGCAAGAAAGCAAGTCTTCTTTTCTATAGTAGACATTTGCCATCACAGAACCTAAGTCCGCAAGGTCAGCATTTTTCGGGTCAAGAATATACAGTTTTGAATCTGTATGAAGCAAGGCTTCAATCAGTGTCAGTATAAAGTAAGTTTTACCGCCACCTGTACCACCAGCAATCAACATATGAGGGAGCTTATCATATTCCCACCATACGTTTTTCATTAAGCGAAGTTTACCATCTTTAGCTTCTACTTCATCAATAGAAATACGACTGGCTATGGTGTCATAGAGCAAAGTATATTCCACATAGGAATCCTTTAACTCTTTATCCGTCAGCTCACAGTACAAGCCACTCTCTAATTTCTTTTCCAAGTGTAAGAGTTGGTCTTGATATTTTCCCAGCGTGATTTCCACCCGTATCTGTATCAAGCCATTTTTAAGTCGATAATACATTTTAGGGAAGTAGGTTATCTTTTCCTTTGTACGACCAGCACTATCTTTAAAGAAACCCTCTGTTTTGACCTGTTCAGATTCATACCACTTGTTTTCAAGTATCATCTTTGCCAGTTTTTGACGATGGTAAAGTTGTTTAACCGTATCATAGCGAACCCGTTTGAATACAAACGCTACCAGCAAGCAGATAAGAATTGCGACACTGAAACTGATAATTAAATAGGGAATGTCAATCTTATCTGCTTGTGATAGGTTAAAATCCTGCCAGTTGATCTGCTGGATTGTCTTCACATGAAACAGTCCGACAACCAGCAGGAAAACAGGCAGGAGTGACGCTATCGTAAAATGAAAGACTAAATCTTTACCAGATGGGCGAATCCTTTTACCACGCTGTTTCATGCGAAAAAGTCTCCTTTCTACCTAGCGACTATTTGTCTTGTGTCGGTTCTTTCTTTGCTTGTGGTTGAGCTTTGAATGAACTAGAATCCTTTGTCAGCACAATATCGTCTGCCTTGATATACCAGTCAACATCTGCTCCTTGATAGGTGGCAGTAGCAACGGTGTCCGCAATGGGATTGATAAGTTCCACCCGTGCGTTATAATCAAACTCTTTCAAAGGTACGCTGGCAGGAATACTTACTTGAATCATGCGTCCTTGTCCTTTGGATTTTAAGTCATAGGTACGTTCCTTGATTTCATCTGAAACCGACCCGTCTTCATTTTGGATTCTCACTTCACGACGTAGAGCAGAGAATTTCAATTCTCCAAAAGTCGTGTCTTTATCTAATACAATGCCATTTGCTAATCTCATCATTTTTCCTCTCTTTCTTTATTCTTTTATCATGTCGTCAGCATGTAAAAGGTAATTTGTAAAACCACGAGTGCCGATTTTGTAGCCCTCTGCGGTAATACGTGGATTGACTAACTTCACACGTTCCTCAAAGCCGAAATGTTTTTCGCCAGCTTCAGCAGGAAGCACCACCACAATATCATCTGCTCTTTGAACATCAGAATAGAGATTATAGCTTCTTGATAAGACAGTTAGCCGTCCGTTGATTCTTCGCTGAACGACTTTATCCTCGCCAGCAAATTCTAAATTGCCGAATGTTTTTTCCATGTTGGGAATCACAAATTTAAGTTCCATATTTTTACCTATCCTTTCTTTTTTATTGGCTGAATGAATGTTTGATGGTCTTAAAGAGTGGGGAACGACCTTTTGATTCTTGATTTTTTGTTTTCATAAGTTCACTTCCTTTCAAAATCGGGTAAAAAAATAGACACCTCATTTTTTGAAGTGTCTACCTATTAAATATTCAAATTTTATTGGAAGTATCTTTATATCTTCACTTTTCAAGGATAAATCGTCGTATCAAAGCTCATTCATAAGTAGTAAATTAGTAGTAAATTGAGTGGTTTTGACCTTGATAAAGTGTGATAAGTCCAGTTTTTATGCGGATAACTAGATTTTTATGCTATTTTTAGTAGAATAATTAGTAATATACTAATTATAAATAAGAGAAACTGAACTCCGAAAATAACTAACACAAACTTATAAAAAGATATATACTTACGAACTTGGATAGTAGTATTAAAAATAGACTCTCGAAATCTCTCATCACTTTCAAATGAAATAATATACTCCCCTTCATCAGCTTGAAAACAATAAAATTCTACTCTTCTCCAAATAACCCCTAGACCTTTAGATCTATAAAATACTTCTTCTAGACATTTTTTTTCACAAGTATTTTTATTAGCAACAGTTATCCTTAAATCTCTAATGTTAGTAAAAGAATACCTCTTATCTTTTATCCAAATAGAGTATTTTCCACTTTTTTTGATAATAAATTCCTCTTTTTTAATCCCGGTAGATAATTCACAAATTGCTTTATTTCTAAAAAATTTTACAATAATTAAACTACAAATAAATAATAAGACTATTAATATCAACGCTAATAAATAAATTATAGTATTCACAATCTTCTCCTTTTCCTAAATAACTTATAATGATAAATTATATACTTGTAATATTATTATAAGCTATTTACTTTATGAGAACAATAGGAAATTAATAACCTATGATATATGATAGCAATTTTATAAATAATATATCCAAAATACTATTATTCTTATACCTATACCTGATTCTAAAAACTCTATTTAGCATAATTAATAAAAAATCGAAGCTAATTTCTTAACTTCGACTTTTTACTATTACTCAATATCCCTAGAGTAATTAGGTTTTATTTTAATAATATATAAATTATTTGAATTTATTATATTATTTCCCCTATACTACCTTTAAACTTATTATACACCTCTTACAGATTTTCTGCAAGGATTTATTAAAAATAGTACGTATTTTCTAATAAAAATACAAAAAAAAATGATTTTACAGTGAAAATACAATATTAATACATATAATATTTTGAAACTAACAAATAACTCTAATTAAATATGAACATTATGTAAATCTATATTTAATATATAAAAAAAGCAAGGTGAAATTCACCTTGCTTTATGTGTTTCAATTCAATTATTATTTAACGATTGAAGTTACAACACCTGAACCTACAGTACGTCCACCTTCACGAATTGAGAAACGAGTTCCTTCTTCGATCGCGATTGGAGAAATAAGTTCTACGTTGATTGATACGTTATCCCCAGGCATTACCATTTCAGTACCTTCTGGTAAAGTAACTACACCAGTTACGTCAGTAGTACGGAAGTAGAATTGAGGACGGTAGTTTGTGAAGAATGGAGTGTGACGTCCACCTTCTTCTTTAGATAATACATACACGTCAGCTACGAATTGAGTGTGTGGAGTGATTGTTTTAGGAGCTGCTAAAACTTGTCCACGTTCGATGTCTTCACGAGCAACACCACGTAATAATGCACCGATGTTATCTCCTGCTTCAGCGTAATCTAATAATTTACGGAACATTTCAACACCTGTTACAGTAGTTGAAGCTGGTTCTTCAGTTAATCCAACGATTTCTACTACGTCTCCAACTTTAACTTGTCCACGTTCAACACGTCCAGTAGCAACTGTACCACGACCTGTGATTGAGAATACGTCCTCAACTGGCATCATGAATGGTTTAGCGTTATCACGTTCTGGAGTTGGGATGTACTCGTCAACTGTTTCCATTAATTCGATGATAGCTTTTTCTGCATCAGCATCACCTTCAAGAGCTTTAAGAGCAGAACCTTTGATTACTGGTAGTTCATCTCCGTCGAATCCGTATTCAGATAATAGTTCACGAACTTCCATTTCAACTAATTCTAATAACTCTTCGTCATCAACCATATCACATTTGTTTAAGAATACAACGATTTTTGGTACTCCAACGTTACGAGATAATAGGATGTGCTCACGAGTTTGAGCCATTGGTCCATCTGTAGCAGCGATTACTAAGATAGCTCCGTCCATTTGAGCAGCACCAGTGATCATGTTTTTAACATAGTCAGCGTGTCCTGGGCAGTCTACGTGTGCGTAGTGACGGTTTGGAGTTTCGTACTCGATGTGAGAAGTGTTGATTGTAATACCACGTTCTCTTTCTTCTGGTGCGTTATCGATTGAAGCGTAGTCTTTAGCTTCTCCACCATAAGTTTTTGCTAATACAGTAGCGATAGCTGCTGTTAAAGTAGTTTTACCGTGGTCAACGTGACCAATTGTTCCAATGTTAGCATGTGTTTTACTACGGTCAAATTTTTCTTTTGCCATTTTAAAAATGTCTCCTTCAAGTTAATAAAATTTTAATTTTTTAAAATTAGTCACATAGCATTCTATGATAACTATATTTTATAATGTTACAACGAAAATTGCAACTATAAAGAATAATTTTTATTATCCTTTATTTTTTTTGATAATTTCTTCAGAAATTGATTTAGGTACTTCTTCGTAGTGGTCGAATACCATTGAGTAAGTACCACGTCCTTGAGTTGAAGAACGTAGAGAAGTTGCATATCCGAACATTTCAGATAATGGTACTGAAGCACTTACTACTTGTGCGTTACCACGAGCTTCCATACCTTCAACACGTCCACGACGTGAAGTGATGTCTCCCATGATATCTCCTAAGTATTCTTCAGGCATTACAACTTCAACTTTCATGATTGGTTCTAAGATTACTGGGTTACATTTTTTAGCAGCTTCTTTAAGAGCTAATGATGCAGCAACTTTGAACGCCATTTCAGATGAATCGACATCGTGGTATGATCCATCGAATAATTTAGCTTTAACGTCGATTAATTCGTATCCAGCTAATACCCCATTTGCCATAGAGTCTTTTAATCCTGCTTCTACTGCTGGGATGTATTCACGTGGAACTACCCCACCAACGATAGCATTCTCGAATTCAAATCCTGCACCTGGCTCATTTGGAGTGAACTCAATCCATACGTCCCCGTATTGTCCACGTCCACCAGATTGACGAGTGAATTTACCTTGTACTTGTGCAGCTTGTTTGAATGTTTCACGGTAAGATACCATTGGAGCACCTACTGTACATTCAACTTTGAATTCACGACGCATACGGTCAACGATGATGTCTAAGTGAAGCTCACCCATACCTGCGATGATAACTTGTCCAGTTTCTTCGTCAGTTCCAGCACGGAATGTTGGGTCTTCTTCTTGTAATTTTTGTAAAGCTGTAGACATTTTATCTTGGTCAGCTTTAGATTTTGGTTCAACTGAAAGTTGGATAACTGGTTCTGGGAATTCCATTGATTCAAGAATAACTTCGTTTTTCTCGTCACAAAGTGTGTCCCCTGTAGTAGTATCTTTAAGACCAACAGCTGCAGCGATATCACCAGCGTAAACTTCAGCGATTTCGTTACGAGTGTTAGCGTGCATTTGTAGGATACGTCCTACACGTTCACGTTTACCTTTAGTTGAGTTTTTAACGTATGAACCAGATGATAAGATACCTGAGTACACACGGAAGAAAGTAAGTTTCCCTACGAATGGGTCAGTCATAACTTTGAAAGCTAATGCTGAGAATGGCTCTTCATCAGAAGAGTGTCTTTCTACTTCTTCATCAGTATCTGGGTTAACACCTTTAATAGCAGGTACATCTAATGGAGATGGTAGGTATTCTACTACTGCATCTAGCATTGGTTGTACCCCTTTATATTTGAATGCTGATCCACATACTACTGGGAAGAATTCTACTGATAGAGTAGCTTTACGAATTGCAGCTTTAAGCTCGTCAATTGAAATTTCTTCTCCACCTAAGTATTTTTCCATGAAGTCTTCATCGAATTCTGCAACAGCTTCGATTAATTTTTCACGGTATTCTTCAGCTTGATCTTGATAGTCAGCTGGGATTTCTTTAACAACAAGATTTTCCCCTACGCTACCTTCGTTGTAAATAGCTTTCATTTCAACAAGGTCAATTACACCTTCGAATAAATCTTCAGCTCCGATTGGAAGTTGAATTGGGTGTGCGTTAGCTTGTAATCTGTCGTGGATTGTTCCTACAGAATATAGGAAGTCAGCTCCTGTTTTATCCATTTTGTTTACGAATACGATACGAGGAACTCCATAAGTTGTAGCTTGACGCCAAACTGTTTCTGTTTGTGGTTCAACACCTGATTGCGCATCTAATACAGCTACTGATCCATCAAGTACACGAAGAGAACGTTCTACCTCAACTGTGAAGTCTACGTGTCCCGGTGTATCGATGATGTTGATACGGTGGTTTTTCCACTCAGCAGTTGTTGCAGCAGATGTGATAGTGATACCACGTTCTTGTTCTTGTTCCATCCAGTCCATTTGTGAGTTACCATCGTGAGTATCTCCGATTTTGTGGATTTTCCCAGTGTAGAACAAAATACGCTCTGTTGCAGTAGTTTTACCTGCGTCGATGTGAGCCATGATACCGATATTACGAGTATCTTTTAAAGAAAATGCTCTAGTCATGAGTCAATTTTCTCCTTTCATAAATTTTTAAATGTTTTGAGTAATTTGTCTTTTATAGTGAAAAACTCAAGCTATAAAATAGCTTGATATTCACCCTATAATTACCAACGATAGTGAGCAAATGCTTTGTTAGCTTCAGCCATTTTGTGAGTATCTTCACGTTTCTTAACTGCTGAACCTGTGTTATTTGCTGCGTCTAAAATTTCATTAGCTAAACGTTGTTCCATAGTTTTTTCTCCTCTTAAACGAGAATAGTTAACTAACCAACGTAGACCTAATGTAGTTCTTCTTTCAGCACGTACTTCTACTGGTACTTGGTAGTTAGAACCACCAACACGACGAGCACGAACTTCAAGAACTGGCATAATGTTGTTTAATGCTTCTTCGAAAACTTCCATAGCATCACGTCCTGATTTTTCTTTAATTAAATCAAACGCTGAATATAAAATTCTTTGTGCTGTACCGCGTTTCCCATCTAGCATTAATTTGTTAATCAATTTTGTAACTAATTTTGAGTTATAAATTGGATCTGGCAAAACGTCACGTTTTGCAACTGGACCTTTACGTGGCATAGTGTCTGCCTCCTTTCACGAATTCTTTTTATCAAATTTTTATCTTATATTATTTTTTCTCTTTTGGTTTTTTAGCACCGTATAGTGAACGTCCTTGTTTACGGTCGTTAACTCCTGCAGTATCTAAAGCTCCACGGATGATGTGGTAACGTACCCCTGGTAAGTCTTTTACACGTCCTCCACGAATAAGTACAACACTGTGTTCTTGTAGGTTGTGTCCGATACCTGGGATATATGCTGTTACTTCGATTTGGTTTGATAAACGAACACGTGCATATTTACGTAAAGCTGAGTTAGGTTTTTTAGGTGTCATAGTCCCAACACGAGTACAAACTCCACGTTTTTGTGGTGAAGAAATGTTAGTTTCTTTCTTTCTTTGAGAGTTGTAACCTTTGTTAAGTGCTGGTGAATCTGATTTCGATACTTTTGATTTACGAGGTTTACGAACTAATTGGTTAATAGTTGGCATTTTCCTGATTTCCTCCTTTCCTCGATAGTTCGTGAATCACCTATCCAGGTGTATCACGTTTTTAAATTTTTTATAAGCCATAGTGGCTTTACACAGAGTGCCGTAACACTCACGTACTAAATAATACCACTTTTATTTTTTCTTGTCAACACTTTTTTAAAATTTTTTATATCTTTTTTAACTTGCTATTATCATATTTTATTTTCACACTTAACCAGGTGTATCATTTTACTAATATAAATAAACACTTCCAGGTGTATCATACATAGAGTTTTAATTCACACTTCCAGGTGTTTCTCATATATTATTTTGCGTCACTTTTTCAAGTATTCCTTGTTACTGCTTTTAAATTTTCAATTTATTATATTCTCATCAACTATTATTAATTTATTATATTCTCATCAACTATTATTAATTTATTATATTCTCATCAACTATTATTATAGAAATAATTTAATAATCCCCCTTGTTGTTTAAAACGATTACAAGTATAATATAACTATAGATAATATTGGAGGGATAGTTATGATAGAAATTAAAAATCTTACAGTGAAATTTGATACAAAGTGCGCTGTTGATAATTTAAGTTTTACAATCAATGATGGGGAGATATTTGGTCTTATCGGGCATAACGGTGCAGGTAAATCTACTACAATCAAATCTTTGGTTAGTATATTAGAACCTACTTCTGGAGAAATTTATTTCAATAACCTACTTTTAAAAAATAATAGATTAGAATGTAAAAGACAAATTGGCTATGTTCCCGATACTCCTGATATGTTTCTTACATTATCAGCCTTTGAATATTGGTCACTAGTCGCTAGCATATATGAAATCGATAATATAACAAGAGATGATATTCTTAATAGGTACTGCAAATTATTTAATATGGCAGGAGTTGAGCATCAAGAAATTAGTTCTTTTTCTCACGGTATGCGACAAAAAGTATTCGTAATTGGTGCACTATTATCAGAACCTAAATTCTGGATTATGGATGAACCGATGACTGGATTAGATCCACAAGCTGCATTTGACTTGAAAAACTTAATGAAAGAACATGCCACAAAAGGAAACAGTGTTCTATTCTCCACTCATGTCTTGGAGGTCGCTGAACATCTATGCGATAGAATAGGTATCCTCAGCAAGGGAAAACTGGTTTTTATCGGTACACTTAACGAGCTTAAAGAACAATTTCAGGGAGATAATTTAGAAGGAATTTATCTTAATATAGTAAAAAATTCAAATTCTAATGTTTTAGGTGGTGATTAAACATGAGATTCAATGTAATGAAGGAATTATTCTTAACGAATCTTCTTTATAGTTTTCCTCCACAAAGAAATAAATATAGAAAAAAATTCAGTGGAAAAAGCGATATAAGACATAAGCTTTTTAGAAATATATTAATGATGAATTTTTTCAATTTTTTAAATATTTTATTTGTATTTTCAATGTTTTCTCGTGGTTTTAACTTTTCTGGATCGGGATATCGAAATATACTTTTCTTTATTTTATTATTAGTGTTTATTCAGATTTTAAATAATTTTATCAATATGTTTTACGAAAGTGATGATACATTAGCAATTATTCACTTACCTGTTACAGGATCTGAAATATTTTTTAGTAAATTGTTCACTCTACTTTCACAAGTTATTAGTAATTTTACTCCTTTAATAGTCATAAACTTGATTATTGGATTAAATGCAGAGTTTTCAATTCAAAAATTTTTCTTCGTATTAGTATATAGTTTTGCATTTATGATTACTTTAATATGTTCTATTATGACACTACTTTCATTTATTACTTATATCCCAAATTTTAAGAAGAATAAAGGGAAAGTTAATGCAGCTACAATATTAATTGCGTTGATATTCTTCACAGGATACATATTTGATTTTGCTCATACTTTTAAAAGTTTTGATTCAGATTATTCAGGAGATTTATTTTTAAATATACTCGTATTAGATATTTCTAAAACTTATACTTACTTAATAATAGCTATTATCTTAGCACTTATTTCTTTCTTTACTACATATATATTTGTAATAAGAAAATATATGAAAGACTTATATAGAATATCAGATAATACATACACATCTAGTTCAAAAACTGTAAAAATTAAAGAAAATACTAATAGAACATCAACTACACTATTTTCTAAACTAATTAAGAGAAATTTAAAACTATTGTTAAACAGTACAATTTCGACAACTGTATTTACTAATCTTATAATTACACTTGGTATATTTGTAATTCCGATTATAGAAATTAGAAAGCACGGAGGTATTACACTACCACCAATATTCTACCCAGTAGCTATGACTATAGGATTTACATTAGCATTGTACATTAATTCTAATCCTATGAATTTTACAAGTATAGCAATTTCACTAGAAAAACAAGATTACTATTTTTTAAAATCTCTTCCATTAAATTTTAAAAAATACCTAAAAATCAAATTAGCAATCGCCACTTGTTTACAACTTGGTTTTGGATTATTTGCTCTGATTATGATGTTAATTATAACTAAAACACCAATCTTATTAGCAATTGTAACAATAATATCTTATATTATTTCAAGTATTGTCTTTTCATTCTATAGTTATACAAGCGACTATAAAAAATTATATCTAAACTGGAACACTATCACAGATTTAGCTAATCGTAGTTCGATAAATCAAGTCCTATTAACTATTTTAGCTTTCGGAGCTATTTTATTATTAGTACTACTTAATGTAGCGACATTCTTCTTAATTGCTATGCTGCCATCATCAGCAAATATAGTAGGAATAATATATTCTCTAATACTAATTGTACTGTTGATCCTTGCAACAAGAAAATTAAGAAAAAATGTATTCGATAAAATATATTCATAAAAAAATATAGCGAGAGAGACTCAACAAAATCGATTTTTGAGTCTCTCCCGCTTTATCTTATTCTATTCCCCTATAATAATCACTATCTATTTCTCTATAAGGAGCTATATCCTGAACATATTCTAATACTCCATGAAATTGACCGTTTTCGTCATAAACCCCAGCATAAGTGACATGAACAAACTTTCCTCTTGATTCTGATTTAAACCACATTTCGTACTTATCTTTTTTTCTATCTCGTAAGTTTTTCATTATAGTTTTAACTTTCTCTAGGTACTTAGGTGGATGACATAATTCTACATTTCTACCTATTTGCCCTGGTGTGCGCTT
The DNA here is from genome assembly GCF_041433735.1 of Gemella sp. 20925_1_85. Classification (NCBI taxonomy): domain Bacteria; kingdom Bacillati; phylum Bacillota; class Bacilli; order Caryophanales; family Gemellaceae; genus Gemella; species Gemella sp. 20925_1_85. Next base: position 17,794 of record NZ_JAPWCC010000015.1, read on the forward strand.
AAAAATCATCTCTTCCTCTGAACAATGGTTATTATAATATTGGAAAATTTCCTCTTTATTCACAAAGGTAATTTCCATTGGCAGATGATTTAATATCAAATCAATTTGATTTAATGATAGATAACCATTTCCAATTTTCTGAGGTGTATCTCTATTGAAAGTTTCTTCTTTAACTTCTTTTGGTTTATAGGTAATAGTAAACTCTCCTTCGGGTGTTTGTATTACTTTCGTTAATTCCCCTTCTTTTACTTCCATTACCTCACTGTCATCAATAGTAATTTTAGTTTTAAAATCTTCTCTGTGAGGTGTCCACTCTTCTTGAGGTCGAATTATTGCATAACCATAAGCATCACTGTCTTTAGCGATACTCAACCAATCATCTTGAGTAAATGTTTCTAATAATATCATCAGAAGAATCGACTCTTCTTTAAAGATCATTTCCTCAAATTCTTTAACAAAAACCTCAAATTTTTTCTTAACAACCTCTATCTCTGCATTAGGTAGGTTCTCCGCTTCTTCTTTAGCAAGTTTGAACAAATCTCTTATTTCATCATCAACACCCCACATAACCTTAGGTGGTGCATCGTGACCATATTTTTCCATTATAGGAAACATTAATTCTTCTTTACGTTTGTAATGAATATCAAATTGTCCTAATAATTGCAACTGACGAAGCAATCCTTTTAGTACGGCTTCTTTAGTTTCACCTTCATCTAATTTAGCATAATTATCTAAAATTCGTCGAACTCTTATTATCGCGGCTCTTAAGGCTAAATTCTCTTGTTTAAACACTTGAACAGGATGTCCTGGATGCTCGCTATCTTCAACTTCTACAGTTTTTATCGCACCTTTAAACAAATTAGCATGTACATTACATAGCTTCATTACATCTTCAAAAGTTACACCAGAATTTGAATTCATAAGCTCATGCTCCATTAAAGATATCTCAATAGCAGATACTCCAGAAAAATGTTCATTGAATTCATCTTGAACAGATTCGGCAGACTCACCTTTATGAAGTCGTAATAATATATCTCTTAAAACTTCAATTCTCTTTGTAGCCATTAGTCTAGTCCTACTACTTCATATCCATTAGCTTCTAATGTAGCAATAATTGTTTCAAGTTTAATTCCTGCTAGCTTCGAGCCCATTCTAAGTGAAGTCTTTCTACCTACAGTATTTCTCATAATCGGATTAGCCAAAGGTTTAAATCCTAAATCTACTAAAATATCCAACACTTCTGGATGCTTATCAACAACTTGTGCAACTGGTATACTCACATCAATAATATTATCCATTTCTCATTACCTCACTACCTTATATTATTAATATAATTATATCATAAGCCATTGATAATCGCTATCAAATTAAAATATAAAATAAAAAGGTGCAACTTAGACATCTCTATCTATGTTACACCTTTAGTTTTAAAATAAATTTTATCGAGAAATTTCCTATAAATTATTTCTCCACTCAAGAAGTTTTTCTACATCTTCTTGTTTGATATAATCACTCGCTACAGCTTCTTCAATTAAGTAGTTGTAGTTAGTTAAAGTGTGGTACTCTACTTTATCCGCTGCAAAAGCATCTTGTGCTTTCTTAAGTTCATAACTAAATATTGCTACTACTCCTAAGACTACTGCCCCAGCTTCTTCTAAAGCTTTAGCTACTTTTAATGAAGATAATCCAGTTGAGATTAAATCTTCAATAATAACAACTTTTTGTCCTTCTAGTAATCTACCTTCGATTTGATTTGTTTTCCCATGTTTTTTAGCTGAGTCCCTAACGTAAATCATAGGCAAATCTAATACTTCACTTACCCATGCAGCATGAGGAATACCTGCTGTTGCAGTACCAGCTACTACTTCTACTTCTGGGAATTTAGCTTTAATTACTTCACTCATACCAGCTGCTATTTCACGACGAATCGCAGGATATGACATTGTAATTCTATTATCACAGTAAATCGGTGATTTAATTCCAGATGTCCAAGTGAAATAATCATTTGGTCTTAATGCCACTGCTTCAATATCTAATAAGTGTTTTGCAATTTTTCTTTCTAATGCCATGTTCTTCTCCTTTATCTTATCTGTATATTTTTATTTTACAAATTGACTTTTAATTAAGTTATAATCTTCAAGTGGATTTTCTGATTTAGTAATAGAACGCCCAACCACGATGTGTGTACTTCCTTCTTCGTTAGCAACAGTTGGAGTTGCTACACGTTTTTGATCTCCCACTTCATCTGTTTCTAATCTTATTCCTGGAGTTACTTTTAAGAAGTCATCTCCACAGTTTTCTCTAATTAATCTTGCTTCCCAAACTGATGAAACTACTCCATCAAGTCCTGCTCTTTTAGCTAGTTTAGCATAATTTATTACACTCTCTTCTAGAGATACAGCAATTAATTGCTCTTCTTTCATCGCTTCTTCTGATGTTGATGTTAATTGTGTTATTGCTATTACATTAGTATCTACACTACCACCTTCAACCATTCCTCGTTTTGCTGCTTTTAACATTTCATAGCCACCTGCCGCATGTACAGTAAGAATATCAACTTTGAATTTTGCTAATCCTTTTGTCGCACCATAAACTGTATTTGGAATATCATGTAGTTTAAGATCTAAGAATATCTTGTGTCCTAATTCTTTAATTTTTTCAATAACAACAGGTCCATTTTGTAGGTATAATTCCATCCCTACTTTTACAAATAATTTTTCTTCACCAAATTTTTCTAAAAAACTTAATGTATCTTCCAAAGTTGGAAAGTCTAACGCTATTATTACATCTTTACTCATAATATTTCTCCTTTTTATTTATATGCACGACCACGAAGTTCTAATATATGATCAACTCCTAGTTCATCAAGTGCCGCTTCTAACTTATCGATAATTTTTGGGCAGGCATATGGATCTGTAAAATTCGCTGTTCCTACAGCTACCGCACTCGCTCCAGCAGAGATGAAGTCGATTACATCCCACTCATCCATAATTCCTCCCATTCCTATAATAGGAATGTTTACAGCTTGGCTCACCTGATAAACCATTCTTATAGCTACAGGTTTCACCGCAGGTCCAGAAAGTCCCCCAGTTACATTGGCTATGATTGGTTTTCCTGTCTTTTTATCTAACCTTACACCTACTAATGTATTTATCATTGTAATACCATCAGCTCCACCTTCTTCTACGGCTTTTGCCATAGCTACGATATCAGTAACATTAGGTGATAATTTCACATAAACTGGAACACTAGATACTTCTTTAACTTTTCTAGTTAAGTTTTTTGCTGTTTCTGGATCTGTTCCAAACTGAATTCCTCCATGTTTAACATTAGGACAAGATATATTTAACTCTAATGCATGAACATTCGGTGCTTTGCTTATATGCTCTGCTACATAAACATAGTCATCTATCTCACTTCCTGCAACATTTGCAATAATAGGAACATCATATTTTTCTAATTCTTTTAATTTAGTTTCTAATATTTCGTGAACTCCAGGATTTTGTAGACCTATTGCATTCAACATTCCACTAGAAGTTTCAGCAACACGTGGTGTAGGATTTCCAAAACGTGGTTCTTTAGTTGCTGCCTTAATCATGATTGCTCCAAGTCTACTTAGATCATAAAAGTTAGCATACTCTAAACCAAATGCAAAGCATCCTGATGCTGGCATTACAGGATTTTTCAAATCTAATCCTGGTAATTTCACTCGTAATCTTTCGCTCATAAATTCCTCCTATAATGCTATTTCTTTCGAATCATATACAGGCCCATCGTAACAAACTCGTGAGATTGAACCATCAATTTTTTCACAAACACATGCATAACATGCACCTACTCCACAGGCCATTCTCTCTTCTAAAGAAATATAACCCATTTTTTCTTCATCCATTTTAGTTAGTGCTTTTAACATAGCAAATGGACCACAACTATAATACTTATCATAGTCAACTTCATAATTTTTTATAACATCAGTAACAAAACCTTTTTCTCCATAACTTCCATCAGCCGTAGCAACATAAGTTGTGCCAAGCTCTGCAAATTTTTCTTCATAAAACACATCTTTCACATTATTAAAACCTAAAATATGTACAGTGTTTACCCCTTGTTTTCTAAATTGCTTTGCCAGTTCATATAACGGTGGAACTCCAATTCCTCCACCTACTAGCAATGCAGTTTGCCCTTTTTCTAGCGTATAAACATCATATCCTTTTCCTAATGGTCCTAATACGTCTACTAAATTACCCGCTTCTAATTCAGATATTTTCTTAGTACCTGCTCCATCTGCTCTGTAGACCATCACAAATGTATTTTTTTCTTTATTAATTTCACAAATCGAAATTGGTCTTCTTAATAAAAACTCATAGCTATTACTTACTTTAATATTTACGAATTGTCCTGGTGTATTCATTTCTTTAACTACATCTCCTTGTAGTTCAATTCTAAATATTTTATCTGCTACTTGTTCATTACTGATTACTGTTGCTAAATAAGTATCCATCCAAATGCTCCTTCTGTAAGAAGAAGGGAAAAAATTTCCCCTTCTTCATCATTTTTTATTTTATAGTGGTAATATATCAAATGAGATTGATTCTAAAACTTTTAGTAGCGCATCTGCTGTATCTAATGATGTTAAACATACAACCTCTTGTTCACTCGCTACACGGCGAATCTTGAATCCGTCTTTTGTTACATCTTTATCTTTTGAAGTAGTATTTACTACTACATCCACATCTCCATTATATATAGCATCAAGTACACTGTAATCACTTTGATTAATTTTTCCTACTGGAGTAACTCTTAATCCGTGTTCATCTAGGTACTTAGCTGTTCCTTCTGTAGCTAATAAGTTGTATCCTAAGTCGAAGAATCGTTTTGCTATATTTAATGCTTCTTCTTTATCATCATCACTAATTGTGAATAAGATATTTCCTTGATCACTTACCTTGATTCCTGCTGCAAGAAGTCCTTTATAAAGTGATTTTTCTAGAGTTCTATCACTTCCCATTACTTCTCCAGTTGATTTCATCTCAGGTCCAAGAGTAGTATCAACATCTTTTAGTTTTTGGAAACTAAATACCGGTACTTTAGTATACACATTCTGTGCTTCTGGTAATAATCCAGTTTCATATCCTTTAGATTTTAAAGTTTCTCCAATGATAGCTCCAGCAGCAAGTTTCGCCATTGGAACTCCTGTGATTTTACTTAAGAATGGTACAGTTCTTGAGCTTCGTGGGTTAACTTCTAGTACGAATACTTCACCTTTACTTATTACATATTGAATATTTAATAATCCAACGATGTTTAATCCTTTTGCTAATTTAATTGTATATTCTATTAACTTAGCTTTTTCACCTTCTGTCAGTGTTTGAGGTGGATATACCGCTATTGAGTCACCTGAGTGAACCCCTGCTCTTTCGATGTGCTCCATAATACCTGGAATAATTACTGTTTCTCCATCACTAATAGCATCTACTTCTATCTCACGACCTACTAAATATCTGTCAGTTAATACTGGGTGTTCTGGTGTAAGTTTTACAGCTGTCTTCATATAACGACGTAATTCAGCTTCTTCATAAACTATTTCCATAGCTCGTCCACCTAGTACGTATGATGGTCTTACTAATACAGGGTATCCAATTTCTTCTGCATTTTTAACTGCTGTTTCTACATCAAATGCAGTTTTCCCAAGTGGTTGTGGAATGTCTAGTTTATGTAATAATTCTTCAAATTTATCTCTATCTTCTGCATTATCGATTTCTTCTAAAGCTGTACCTAGAATTTTCACACCATGTTTTTCTAATTTAGCTGCTAGGTTAATCGCTGTTTGTCCACCGAATTGCACTACAACTCCTAGTGGATTTTCATGATTAATTATCGCCATCACATCTTCTTCAGTTAATGGCTCAAAGTACAGTTTATCAGAAATTGTAAAATCTGTAGAAACTGTTTCTGGGTTGTTATTAACAATGATTGCCTCATAACCTGCATCTTTAATCGCCATTACCGCATGAACCGTAGCATAGTCGAACTCTACACCTTGTCCGATTCGGATAGGACCAGATCCTAGTACAACAATTTTTTTCTTATCGCTAACGATTGATTCTTCCTCTTGTTCATAACTTGAATAGAAGTATGGTGTTTCTGAAACAAACTCAGCTGCACATGTATCAACCATTTTGAATACTGGTGTTATTTTGTTTTCTTGACGAAGGTTGTAGATATCATCTTCTGTCACTCCCCATCTGTGGGCAATTACCTTATCAGAGAATCCGTATTTTTTAGCATATTCTAGTAAATCTATATTTCCTACATTGTCTTTTAATTCATGCTCAATATCGATGATATTTTGCATTTTCTCTAGGAAGAACATGTCAATTTTTGTAATATCGTGAATATCTTTTGTGCTTTGTCCGCGTCTTAAAGCTTCTCCAATAAAGAATAATCTTTCATCTCCGGCTTGTTTAATCTTGTCAATAATTTCTTCTAATGTGAAATCATCTCCATTAGGTAGTCCAAGGTGGTGCACACCATATTCTAATGAACGAATAGCTTTTAGTAAACTTTCTTCATAAGTTCTACCCATCGCCATTACTTCACCAGTAGCTTTCATTTGTGTTCCTAATTTTCTATCCGCATTTTCAAATTTATCAAATGGGAAACGTGGGATTTTACTTACTACATAGTCAAGTGTTGGTTCGAAACAAGCATACGAATTTTGTGTAACTGGGTTTATAATTTCATCAAGAGTTAATCCTACAGCAATTTTCGCTGCAATTTTCGCAATCGGATATCCTGTAGCTTTTGATGCTAAAGCTGATGAACGTGATACCCTTGGATTAACTTCGATAATATAGTATTTGAATGAATCTGGATCAAGTGCAAGTTGTACGTTACATCCACCTTCAATTTTTAAAGCTCTAATAATTTTTAATGATACATTACGTAGCATGTGGTACTCTCTGTCTGTTAATGTTTGAGAAGGTGCTACTACTACTGAATCCCCTGTGTGAATCCCAACAGGGTCAATGTTTTCCATGTTACATACAACAATCGCTGTATCGTTAGAGTCACGCATTACTTCGTATTCAATTTCTTTAAATCCAGCGATAGATTTTTCTAATAAACATTGAGTAACTGGTGAATAGTGTAATCCACTACTTACGATTTCTTCTAAATCTTTCTCGTTGTAACAGATACCTCCACCTGTTCCTCCCATAGTGAAGGCAGGACGAACGATTACAGGATATCCTATTTCAGCAACAAATTCTCTCGCTTCATCTAAAGTTGTAATAATCGCTGATTCTGGAACTGGTTCATTAAGTTCATTCATAAGATCACGGAATAATTCTCTATCCTCTGCTTGTTCAATTGAACTTAATTTCGTTCCTAGTAATTCAACTCCGTATTTATCTAAGATTCCACTTTTGTGAAGCTCTACTGCAAGGTTAAGACCCACTTGTCCTCCTAATGTTGGAAGTAATGCATCAGGTCTTTCTTTTCTGATAATTTTACTTACAAACTCAAGAGTTAAAGGTTCCATGTAAACTTTATCTGCAATTTCTTTATCAGTCATTATTGTTGCTGGGTTAGAGTTAACTAAGATAACTTCATACCCTTCTTCTCTTAAAGACAGACACGCTTGAGTCCCAGCATAGTCAAACTCTGCTGCTTGACCTATTGTAATTGGTCCAGATCCTATTACTAGTATTGTTTTTATATCATTACGTTTTGGCATTTTTATTCTCCTTAATTTTGCATCGATACTCTATAATTTCTCAGGTTATTTCCTATTTGTTTTCTTTAAATTCTCTCATATAATCTATAAACTGATCGAATAAGTAGTTAGGATCGTGTGGTCCTGGTGATGCTTCTGGGTGATATTGTACTGAAAATACTGGGTATTTTTTATGACGTACTCCTTCACATGTTTTATCATTCACTGATAAGTGTGTAAGCTCTAAATCTGTATCTTTTAATGATTCGATATCAACACTGAAACCATGGTTTTGTGAAGTAATATCAACTTTTCCAGTTATTAAGTTTTTAACTGGGTGGTTAGCTCCACGGTGACCAAATTTAAGTTTGTATGTTTTCGCTCCTGATGCTAATGCAATAAGTTGGTGTCCCATACAAATTCCAAAAACTGGAATTTTCGGCATAACTTCTTTAAGCATCTCAATTGTTTCTGGTACATCTTCTGGATCTCCAGGTCCATTACTTAACATAATTCCATCTGGATTAAGTCTGAAGATTTCTGCAGCAGTTACATTATGAGGTACAACAACGATATCACAATTACGTTCATTAAGTTCTCTTAGTATTCCTGATTTCATACCAAAGTCTACTAGTACTACTCTATATCCATTTCCTGAAGATAAGAAAGCTTTTTGCGTTGAAACTTGTTCAATTTGGTTCGTTGGTAAGTCAGTTTTTCTAAGATTTTCTAATTGTTCTTCCGGATCCATGCAAAGGTCAGTAATTATTCCTTTGATTGTACCGTGTTCTCTTATTTTTCTTGTTAAACTACGTGTATCAATTCCAGAAATCCCTGGAATGTTAAGCTCTTTTAATACCTCATCTAAACTGTATTCTGTTCTAAAGTTAGAAGGTTTTTTACAAACTTCCCTAACGATAAGTCCTTTAATACTAGGATTAATTGTCTCAAAATCATCTCTGTTGATTCCGTAATTTCCGATTAATGGATAAGTGAATGTTACTATTTGTCCATTGTATGATGGATCAGAAAGTGTTTCTTGATAGCCTGTCATACCTGTGTTAAACACTACCTCTCCTGCTAGTGCTTTGTTAGCACCGAATCCATATCCTTTATATACTGTTCCATCTTCTAAAATTAGTTGTCTATCGTAACTGTACATCTTTGTTCTCTCTTTCTAAGTTTTTTATTTTTTAAACTTCAAATACTTCACTATCTTTGTATGCAACTTGACCTTCACATAGTGTTAGTACTGGTATTCCATAAATTTCTTCTCCTACGTACGGTGTATTTCTACCTTTAGATAAGAATTTTTCCGGATCAATTTTTAGTGATTTTTCTAAGTCGATTACTACTAAGTCTGCAAAACCACCTTCTTCTAAACGTCCATATGGTAAATCGAAAGTATCTGCGACTTTTTCAGTCATCAATTTAACTAGTAAGTCTAGTGAGAATACTCCTGTTTTTACAAATTTTGTATAAAGTTGGCTGAATGCTGTTTCACTTCCAACAATTCCAAATGCAGCTTTTCTCATAGATAAGTCTTTCTCATGAGTAGCGTGTGGTGCGTGATCTGTTGCTATAACGTCGATTGTTCCATCTAATAAACCAGCAATTAGAGCATTTCTATCTTCACGTGCTCTTAGCGGTGGATTCATCTTCCACATTCCGTTATCTTCTGGAATATCCATTTCATCACTTATTAGGTGGTGAGGACATACTTCACAAGTTACTTTAATTCCTGCTGCCTTCGCTTCTCTTACTACCCTTACTGATTCTTTAGTAGATACGTGACAAACATGGTAGTGACAGCCTGCTGCTTCAGCTAGAAGAACATCACGTGCAATCTGAACACTTTCACATACTGAAGGGATTCCTGGTAAATCTAATTCACGACTTCTACGTCCACAGTGCATACATCCTCCGCGGATTAATGAGTTATCTTCACAGTGAGCTACGATTGCTTTATTTAATTTAGCAGCAACCATCATAGATTCATACATCATGTTAGCATCCTGTACTCCTCTACCGTCATCACTAAAGGCAAACACATGCTCAGCTAATTCTTCGAAATCAGCATATTCTTTTCCTTCTTCACCTTTTGTTATAGCTCCAAATGGTATTGCTCTAATTACTGAATCGCGTTCGATAATATCTAGTTGTAATTTTAGGTTCTCATAGTTATCTGGTACTGGATTTAAGTTTGGCATAGGCATCGCTGTAGTAAATCCACCACGAGCTGCCGCTCTTGAAGCATGGTAAATGTTTTCTTTATATTCAAATCCTGGTTCTCTCCAGTGTACGTGAACATCTATAAATCCTGGTGAAACGAATTTCCCTTCTAAGTCTAATACCTTAGCTCCACTCTCTTCGATATTCTCAGAGATTTTTACGATTTTTTTATCATCAACTAAAATATCTCTTTCTACTAATACACCATTTTCTAAAATTTTACCGTTTTTTAAAAGTAACATATGCTTCTCCTCTTTATAAATTATTATCTTTAATTATTTTTTCTATCATTGCCTGTCTCATGAACATCCCATTTTTCATCTGTTCAAAGATTACTGATTTAGGTGCTTCAACTAGTTCCGAAGCTATTTCCATATCTCTATTAACAGGTGCCGGATGCATAACTATTGCTGATTCTTTTAATCTTTCATAGCGCTCTTTAGTTAATCCAAAGTTATTATGATATTCATCTTTACTTAGTCCCATTTTAGAGTCATGTCTTTCATGTTGGACTCTTAGCAACATACAAACATCAACTTCTCCAACTACTTTATCGAAGTCTACTACTTCTCCAAGTGTCTCGTCTTTGAAAATATCAGGACAAACAAATCTTACTCTTGCTCCTAATCTTGTAAGCATGTTGTAATTACTTCTTGCTACACGAGAATTTTTTATATCTCCTGCGATAATTACATTAAGATTTTCGAACGTTCCAAATTTCTCATACATTGTCATTAAGTCAAGTAAACATTGGCTTGGATGTTCTCCACTACCGTCTCCTCCACTTAAAATCGGAATATTTAAGTTAGTCAGTTCATTGTAGTACGCATCTTGACTATGTCTGATAACCAACATATTGCAACCTAACATCTCTAATGTTTTACAAGTGTCGTATAAAGTTTCACCTTTATTTACCGATGAAGTTGCTACTTCAAAATTAATTACATTCAATCTGTGTTTATGCTCAGCTACTTCAAAACTATGTTTCGTTCTAGTTGAGTTTTCAAAGAATAAGTTCGCTACATATAGGTCTTCTCTCGGCTCTACTTGCTTACCATTCTTCAATTCTAAAGCTCTTTCTATCAGTTGATAAACTTCTTCATTTGTTAAATCCGACATTTTTACTATATTTCTCATAGTAGTTCCTCCATTTTGTATAAAAAAATACCTTGTATCCATTTGGCTACAAGGTATGACTGTTCATCAACTATTAAATTCAAGTTTTTATCTGGGCATAGTTATACCTAAATATAGCTATACTCAAATAAAGTATAAACTTTAAATTCAATCCCTTGTTAGCCTCTCTGGACTACCTTAAAAAGATTTTATATTTAAATTAATAATATTTCTTCAACATCGTCTACTTCATTCAAATGAACTTTTACATTTTCTTTTTTTGAAGTAGGAATATTTTTTCCAATATGATCTGCTCTAATCGGCAGTTCTCTATGTCCTCTATCTACAAGAATCGCAAGGCGAATTGCTTTTGGACGACTTGCATCAATAATAGCATCTATCGCTGCTCTTACAGTTCTTCCTGTATAAAGAACATCATCTACAATAATTACAACTTTGTTTGTCAAATCAAGTTTAAAACGCGGAACTTTTATTTCAGGTTCTTCACTTATTTTTTCTAAATCATCACGATAAAATTTTATATCAAGTGTTTCTACTGGAATATTAGTATTTTCAATTTCTTTGATTTTTTGTTTCAATCTTTTGGCGATATGAACCCCTCTAGTTTGAATACCTACTAAAACAATATCATCTAATTTATTTTGTTCGATAATTTCATTAGCAATTCTAGTAATCATTCTAGAAATCATTGTTTCGTCGAAAAGAATTCGTTTTTTCATACTTCACCTCAAAAAAATAGCCTACTCTATTGAGCAGGACAGCATAAATAAACTTGGTTTTCCAATTAATAAATCTTTGCTGACCTCTCTGGATCACATTAAAGATGTGTTACTCAAATTATCAATATTATATACCATAATAAGAGATTTGTCAAATGTATGATAGATTATTAGAGACAACAAGCATCTCTGTTAATTCCAAAAGTAAATTCCAGTTCAAATAAAAAACTGGAATTTAAGTTGAAACTATTTTTTTAACTAGAACTTAAGTTGAGACTTCAATGGTATCATTCCCAGTATCCTAAAAAGAGCTAGATAATAAAATACTAATAGATTTCTTTATTATTTACTACAATTTTTCTAAAAATCCTTTGAGTTCAAATGTTAATGATAATTCTTAATTTAAAATTGACCAATAACAACAGCAGTAGCTCTATCTAATGTGATTGAATCCACTGCATCTAATAATTCATTATAGTAAAAACCATCCTCTAAACCTGTTTTATCTGATAATGCGAAAACTTCAATTGTGTATCTATGATCCTTATCAGGTGGTGTTGGTCCAACAAAAATTGAATCAATTTCAGTAAAATCCATCCCCAATAGTGGACTAGAAAAACTATTTTTCCCCTGTTTAATAGAATTTTTATAGTCTAAACTATAGTTTTCAGGAATAATAACCTCATTATCCACTACCTCTATATCAGTGACAAGCCAATGAATCCATGGGAACGAACAAACTGGAATAGCATCATAGTCTATTAATGTAATAGCTACATACTTTGTTCCTTCTGGCAACTCTGTTATCTCAAACGGAAATGAACGTACTGGATTATTCTTAATAACATCACCAGGTTCTGCTTCTTTCCCAAATCGTTTAGGTAAAATATTTTCATTAAAAGGTAAGTTAATCTTCATTTTCAATCTCCTTTACAGATAAAATTAAATAATATATGAATTATATTATAAATTCAATAAACATGTCAAGGGTGAAGGAAACTCGCCAAAAAGCTAGACAAACTTATTAATTCCTCAAATAATAGAGTGATTCTAAAAAAGCTTTTATAAAGTTGTATCTACATATCAATAAACCACTACGTCTATGAGGTTTCATATAAACTTTTAAAAAATTTTGAAGTTTGAATCAAACCCTTTGTTTTTCTCCTAAATATACCATAGTTTTAGGCGATTGTTAAGAATTTAGGCGATTATTTATATTCTTTACTTTGTACTCCTGAGCTAGTCCCATCAGTGAAATTTCTCCTTGATGACTAATCAATGATTTTCTTACTACATTTCCTCTTCTTCATCCTTTTCTTTCCATCTAGCACTAGCAACCGCAGCTGAAATAAAACCTAATATTAAGAATGCAGCTATAATAATTTTTATCATAATTGTCCTCCTAAATATTTTTATTAACTTCTAATTTACTCAAATTTTAAAACTTCTTTATTTGTAATATTTATAACCTTAGTTGCAACATTATCGATAAATTCCATATCGTGACTGACCATAATTAGTATACCAGGATATTTCTTTAATATCTTCTCTATCGCTTCTATCGCAACAACATCTAAGAAGTTAGTTATCTCATCTAATAACAGTACATCTGTTTTTCTAAAAAGTAAACTTACAAAATAAAGTTTAACTTTCTCCCCTTTACTTAAAACTGATGTCTTCTTATTGATATCATCTCCTCTGAAATTTAGTAAAGCTAATATATTTCTAAGTTCAATATCATCTAGTGTAGTATATTCTTTCACAAACTCAAACAATGTTTTTTCTTCTTTAAAAATATCAAAGTTATTTTGTTCAAAATATGCTACTTGCAAAGAACAAGGAATAGACTTTTTCACATATTTCAGAAAAGTAGTTTTCCCTGAACCGTTTTTTCCTTTAATTAAGATTTTATCACCACTAGCAAAAGTAAAATCAGGTGATGTCCAAAGAATTTTACCATCTATTTCACAACTTTTCGGATCAATACAAAAACTCTTGTTATGAGTTTCCTTAAATATCTCTAAAAATTCAATATCATACTTATCTTTTAACGGCTTAGGTTTAATATTAGCCTGCAACTTATCTTCTTGTCTTGATATTTTTTTCTGTAATCTCTTTTTATTTTTTGAAATTTTATTTTTTACACTTATAATTCTATAATCTGATCCACTCATATTCTTTGGCTTTCCAGATTTTTTCCCCTGTTCCTCTTTCATCTCTTGGATGCTTTTCTTTATCTTTTTAACCTCTTTATTGTACTTTTGCAGTTCAGCTTCATACTCAGCAGTTTCAATTTCTTCTTGAAATTTGTACTCGTGATAATTTCCATTAAATTCTCTCACGGTATTATTTTCAATTATCCATAACTTTGTACAAACATTATTTAAGAAATTTCTATCGTGACTAGCAATACAAAAAGTTGCTGGAGTTCTTTTTATAAGATTAGCTATTTTATTAGCATTATTATAATCTAAGTATGTTGATGGCTCGTCAAGTAAATATAACTCAACATTCGATAATAAGCTACCTCTAATCTTGTTTACAACAACTTCTCCACCACTTTTTTTAAGAAGAGAACTCTCCCCAAATTCTAAAAACTCTGATGAAATGTTATTCTCATCTTTGAGCAAGTCATCTATATATTTTAACAAGGTTGTCTTCCCTGAACCATTTTTCCCTATTAACCCAATAATATCACCAGTATTTATACTCAATTTTTCAATTTTAAACAATATCTTCCCTTGTTTTTCAAACTCTATGTTTTTAATATTAAATATTTGCATACATTAACTCCTTTTTAATAAAATCTTTCTATTAATCTAATGTATCCATGCTCCCACCCCCGAATTGAGTTTTACTAGTGTCTATTTTACTCATATTATATCAAAAATAAAAAACAATTGAAAACATTTTCCTTAACAATTCTCTATTTACTAAAATATTTGTGCTATAATTGTATTTATAATTAATAAAAGTAATCCGGAGGTTTTTATGATTGAAAAAATTATACAAGATGAACTTGAAAAATTTTATCCAGAAATGATTGAACTTCGTCGCTATATGCATATGCATCCTGAAGTTTCATTTAACGAAAAAAATACAGCGAGATTCATTAAAGAATATTTAGAAAAAATTGGTATTACTAATATTAAAACAAACGTCGGCTTAAATGGTGTAGTTGCAAGAATAAAAGGACAAGATTCTTCAAAGACAATCGCCTTTCGCGCTGACTTTGATGCTCTACCTATAAATGATGCAAAAGATACTCCTTACAAATCTACAATTCCTAATGCAATGCATGCTTGTGGGCACGATGGACATACAACTACATTACTTGCAACGTGTAAAGTTTTAATGGATTATCAAAAAGAACTACCACATGACGTTGTAGCAGTTTTTCAATACGGAGAAGAACAAGCTCCAGGTGGAGCAAAACCTATGATAGATGCTGGTTGCTTACAAGGAATTGATGCAATATTCGGTGCCCATCTTTGGACGCCACTTCCACTTGGAACATTAGGCTATAGTTTTAGTGAACTGTGTGCAGCTGCAGATAGATTTGAAGTGAAAATCAATACTAAGGAAAATGCAAATATTATTGCTGCAGAATTTGTTAGTATGACTCAACAAATAGTTTCACGATTTTCTAAGCCAAGAGAAACACTAGTTATCACTTTGGGAAAACTTGAAAGTTCTGTTAAAGAAGCAAGTATTACCGGAACTATTAGACATTTCAATAAAGAACTTCATAAAATGGTATTAAATAAACTTCAAAACCTATGTGAAGCTTTAGAAAATGAATATTCTGGTACTAATATAGAATTTATCTACTACGGAGGTTATCCACCTCTTATAAATCATAAAAAAGGAACAGTAGAAATACAAAAAGCAACTTCTAAGATTCTTCCAGATATTAAACAGTTGGAAATTGAACCGTTAATGATCGGTGAAGATTTTGCATATTATGTTGAAGAAGTTCCTGGAGCATTCTTCTTAATAGGTGCAGGGAATTCAACATTCGCTAAATATCCACACCATCATCCAAATTTTGATTTCGAAGAAGAAGTTATGAAACAAACAGCTTCAATATTCTTAACACTAGCCTTTGATTCCGCTAATGTAATTAAAAATCTTAAGGAGGAACAATAGATATGAATATATATTTAGTTACTATCTACGGCAAAGGTGGCCACGGAGCTGAACCTCATGAAGCCATCGATACAACAGTTATCGCTGGTGAATTTGTTAGAAAAACTACAAAATATAAAAACATAGAGATAATCTCTGTAAAAAGTGGTGATGCTTTTAATGTAATCTCTGGTAAGGCTGAAATTAACTTAAAAACAGATAATTTAGAACAATTGAAATCAATACTAGCTTCACTGCTTATATATTACGGTGAGAAGACTAGATTTGAAATAATAGAAAATTAAAAAGACTGAGAGTAACTCGAAATCAGGATTTCATAGAAATCTTCAAGTTACCTCAGCCTTTATTTTTAATAATTTATTTCTGTAATATTTCCTTCACCCTTCTTTGTAATTCAGGTACTACTTCTTCAATAAACCATGGATTTTTATTATGCCAACGGAAATTCAATGGTGAAGGATGAACAATTGGGAAATAACGTGGCAAGTACTGTTTATAATTATATACAGTTTCCGTTAGATTCTGTTTTTTATCATTTCCCAAGTAATAATCTTGTGCATATTTCCCCACAAGAACAATAAGTTCTAGATTAGGCATAAGTTCCAAAACTTTAGCATGCCATTTTTTGGCAAAGTCTTTTCTTGGTGGTAAATCCCCACTTTTACCTTTACCAGGATAATAGAAATCCATTGGAACTACACCTATTAAACCAGATTTATAAAATATTTCATCATCTATTCCCATCCACTCGCGAAGTTTAACCCCACTTTTATCATTGAAGAAAATCTTACTCTCTTGAGCTTTAATACCAGGTGCTTGACCTATAATTAATATTTTAGCTGTGTTTGGCGTAGAAAATAAGGGTTCAATTCCTTTATCCGTGTATTTTTTATTATCACTATCTGCCATTATTTCTTGTTTCAATTGTTCAAAACTATCCATATTTTTCCTCTGAAAATTATTTTCTAACTAATTCAACTACCGCTTCAACTGCCGCTGTTCCTGGGAACATATCTACTGGTTGAATACGTCTAATTTTATATTTATCTTAACATGTTATCCTATTTAGTTCATTCGTTAAGTCTTGAAAATATTTTTCTCTTAATTTTTCTCTTAAACTTTCATTAAATTTTATCTTATTACTTGAGATTTTTCTATAATCTAAATTAAAAATTTTATTTGCTAATTGATATGTCAAGGTTTTAAAACTAGCATATTCTAAATATTCCTCATAGTTTCTTTCTTTAAATATACGAGTTAACTTTACCTCTATTTCTTCAATCTTCTCGTCAATCTTTTTGTCATTAAGAATTTCATTATAATAATGTCTTATATCTGTAATAGAAAAGTCTTTTTTTATCTTAGTAGTGTCTATTTCATTCATTCTTTCATCTACTAAATATTTAATAAAATTCCTAAGTATTTCTTCTCGTTTACTCTCAATATTATCCATACATGAATTAACAAATGCATTTTTTAAGGATTCTTTTTCATCAGGATAATCATCATTCAATACACAATCCAAGACATCCTCTACAATCAAGAGCGATTCAATTTCATTAACTTGTAAATGATATATATTATTTTTCTTAAGTTTTTCTAATTTTTCAAAAGAATGAAAATCTTTATCTATAATTCCAAATGCTTTATTAGTAAAAAAATTCAAACTATTATATGCCATTGTATATTCTATTACTTTTTTATGCCCTCCAACCGGCATAACAATTATTTTATTTTCAAATAATGAGTTATATACTTTATAATCTAAACTACTTTTATCACCTTCACAAAATAGTACTGGTTTTGTTGCTCCTACTAATTCCATCATCAATGGCTTCGGGATATTATTTTCTAAGGAATTCAGAATTTCTATTATTTCCCAGCTAAAATTTCCATTATATTTTTTGCACCAATGATAATATTCTACATTTCTTGAATTAATAAAATTTATATTGTGAGAAACATAAATAAAAGTACAATCATCTCTTTCATTCTCTAATAAATTCCACAATCTATTATAAATTGAAGAATTCAAAAAAGTTTCAGGTTCATCAATAATTATATAACTTTCTCTAGGCGCAAATAAAACTATTAATATATATAGGATAACTACTTTTTCTCCTTCACTCATATAATTTATATTATACTCTTCACCTTTTTTCACAGGAATTATACATAAATTATAATGATCAATTTTAAATTTTATATCCCCATATAATTTTTCCCAAATACCACACAACTTCGTATATACAGATTCTTTTTTATTTTCTTGTTCACTAGCATAATATTCTAGTGATACTTCTACATGAGAATTAACTGCTGCCACTATATGGTTAGTAAACAAATCAGAAATTTCATTTATTCTACTATTAATTTCATATAAAGCATTAAATGATTTTTTATTTAGATTTTTCTTTTGTCCTTCTTGAATTTTATCTCTAGTAACTATTCCTGAACCTCTAAAAAACATAATCTTTTGTGCAGGTATAACTATAATATTTTCAGAATCAGAATCCTTTAAAAATGATACTAACGAAGATTTCCCTGAACCATTTCCACCTACAATAACCGTATTTTCTTTCCCTAGAATCTTTAAATATTCTAGCCTTTTGAATTCCTCCACGATTTCTTTAAGCACCTTTTCTAAATTATTAATTTTTTCTTCCGATCCTTCTAGCGAGGAAATCTCACAAGAATTTAAACTCTTACTCTTACTATCTAATATATCTTCAATTACTTTTAATTCCCTAATATTAATATCATTTAAAGCTTCAATCTTCCCTTTTATTTCATTACATAAATTCTTAATTGATTCTTCTTTATTATCTAGCATTTTATCTAAATATAGCTTAAAATCTTCTAATTTCATAATTTCCTCCTCTTTTTCTCACTATTTTCTAATTAATTCAACTACCGCTTCAACTGCCGCTGTTCCTGGGAACATATCTACTGGTTGAATATGTCTAATTTTATATTTTCTTGTTAAAACTTTTAAGTCACGTGCTAAAGTAGACGGATTACAGCTCACATAGACAATTTTCTTAGCTTCAACTGCTAATAAGTTTTTGGCTAATGGTCCAAGACCTACACGTGGTGGATCTACTATTGCTACATCAAAGTTGATTCCTTTTTTCTTCCAACGTGGAACTATTTTATTAGCATCTCCTGCAACATAAGTACAGTTTTTTAGGTTGTTTAACTTAACATTGTCATTAGCATCTTCTATCGCAGCTGGAATAATATCAACACCATATACTTCTTTACAGTTACGGCTAACATATTGTCCGATTGTTCCAACTCCACAATACGCATCTAATACAACATCTGTTTCTTTCAGCGCAGCAAACTCAACTACTTTATCATAAAGTTTTTTAGTTGCCGGTGGGTTTAATTGGAAGAATGACTTAGCTGAAAGTTCATACTTAATATCTCCTATTTTTTCAACGATATAATCTGAACCATACAATGTAACACTTTCTGTTCCCATTACCAAGTGATCTTTGTCATTAGTGATATTTAGTATTATACTTTTAACGATTCTTTCACGTTTAAGTTCATTAACGACCTTATCCATGTTCTTAATCTTATCAGTATTAGCAACGAAAGTTATTTGAACATCCCCATTATAGAATGAAGTTCTTGTTGCAATATATTTCACACCATAATTCTTTTTATTTGTAGAGATTTCTACTTTATATTTTCCTAATAACTTCTTAGCTAAGTTTGTTATTTTATTACCATTCTCATGTAATGCTAAATCTTCATTAATTTCAACTAAATCGTTAGAACCTTCTTTATATAACCCTGCAATAACTCGCCCATTTCTAACAGCTAGTGGAAATTGATTTTTATTACGATACCCTTCTGTTACAGGACTCGCTAACGTTTTTAGTACTAATTTATCGGGTTTTGGCAGTCTATAATACTTATCAAATGCATCTAATAAAATTGTACGTTTATATTCTAATTGTTTTTCATAACTAACATGAGCTAAACCGTATGCTCCACTTTCTGCATATTCGCGTTTAATTTCTACTCTATGCGGGCTTGGTTCTTTTACTTTAACAAGTTTCCCAATAATGTATTTTGGTGTCTCCTCAACTATTTCACAAACAATAACCTCATCAGGTAAAGCACCTTTTACAAAAGTAATTTTCTTTTTATAATATCCTATACCCTCACCATTAATACCAATTTTTTTTATTGTAAGTAAGACATTTAATCTTTTTCCGTTTTTATTTTTCATCGTATCCTCATTCATAAAGATAAGCTGAGTAAAAGCAAAACACTCCCACTTCAGCTTATCCAATTCTACTATTATTTTATAGTTTTAATTTCGTTATCTAACTCTTCTACTAATGCAATTAATCTGTCAATTTGAGTTAAATCAACTTTTTCAGGTTCAATATTTTCTAACTCGCTTGCAAAATCTTCAAATTTTGTTTTTAATTCTTCTAAAATATTATTAGGCATAACATTCTCCTTTTTTGTTCTCTATTCCATTATAATATAAATTCATAAAAATTCAACTCATAACACAAAAATTAATAAATTATTTTATCAGCATAATATTTAGTATTTATTCAAAAATACTCTATTTTTTTCATTTTAGTGTTAAATAAATTATTATCATCTTAAAGAACACATTGTTTATGTAAATAATATCATTAGACATTTAAGGCGTTTTAAGGTACTATTAAGTTAGGAGTGTTATATTATGAATCATATAAATTTACAATTATCAAATATTAATATTTCTAGTATTTTTTATTATATTACTTCTATTTTTAATGATATAAATTTTGATATCGTGTTAACAATTTTCTTAATTATTAATACTTTATTGGCATTTTCAATAGTTTTTCTAGAGTATCAAACTACTACATCATCTTGGGCATGGATATTAGTATTATTCTTAATACCTTACCTAGGTTTTATCCTTTATTTAATATTTGGACGACCTATATATAGAGAAAAAATCTTTCCATGTTCAGATGAAGAAAAAATTAGATATCAACAAAACTTATTAAAAAGAACTGTTCCATATGAAATTACCAAAAACGAACAAGTAATTTATAAACACAGGAATCTAATAGAATTAAATTTTGAAACTGATAAATCATTCTTGTCTAAAAAAAATAAGATACAGATTATTACAGATGGAAAAGAAAAATTCAGATTACTTTTTGAAGATATAAAAAACGCCAAAAACTATATACATATTCAATATTATATTTTAAAAAAGGATGGTATTGGAAAACAGCTCTTCAGTCTTCTAGAACAAAAACTTTTAGAAGGTGTCGATGTATACATTCTTTATGATGATATTGGTTCAAGAAAATTAAGTATTTCATCGTTAAAACAATTAATAAAAAACAACGCTAAAATAAAAAGATTCTTCAAATCTAAATTTCCACTTATCAATTTCCGTATGAATTACAGAAACCACCGAAAAATAGTTACAATCGATGGTAATATCGGTTATACGGGGGGATTCAATGTTGGTGATGAATACCTAGGATTAGATAAGAAATTTGGTTATTGGAGAGATACTCACCTTAGAATCGAAGGAGAAGCGGTAGGTTCTTTAGAATATCGTTTCATAGATGATTGGAATTCACAGACAACAAAAAAAACTGATCAACTTAAATTAACGGCTGAACACGTTGCTAAAGCAGTAGATAATTATCTACCTATTCAGTTAGTTTCTAGTGGTCCAGATAATAAACTTCAAAAAATTAAATATAGTTATCTATATATGATTTCAAAAGCAAAAAAATATATCTACATCCAATCACCTTACTTTATTCCTGATGAAAGTGTTATGGATGCATTAAAGATGGCAATATTATCTGGAATTGATGTTAGAATTATGGTACCTAATAAACCTGATCACATTTTCGTTTATTGGGCCACATATTCATTTATTGGTGAGCTTGCAGAATTAGGAGCAAAAACTTATATCTACGAAAATGGATTTATTCATACTAAAATGATTATTATCGACGATGAACTATCAAGTCTAGGTAGCGCAAACTTCGATTATAGAAGTTTCAAACTTAACTTTGAACTAAATGCATTTATGTATGATGATAAAACCACAAAAGAATTTAGAGATATATTCTTAAATGATATAGAAAACTCAACTCTGATATCATTTTCTAAGTATCAACAAAGAAGTTTACTAATAAAAATTAAAGAAGCGTTCGCAAGGTTGATATCACCGATTCTATAGTTGTTTTATATTAAAAAATATGATATATTAATACATATGTATAATACATAGGAGGACAAATTTTAATGAAGAAGTTTAAAAAAGCTATTTTACCTATAGCATTAAGTATTTCTGTTATAGGATTAGCAGGATGCTCTGCTGGAGGAACAAAATATATCTCTAGTAAAGCAGGAGATGTTACAGAAAAAGATATCGTGGAAAGTATTGGTGCTAGCCAACTTTCTAAAACAGCTACAAGTATGATGATTCAAAAAGTACTTTTAGATAAATATAAAAATAAAATTGATCAAAAATCAATCGATGAGCAACTTCAAAAAGCTCAAGAACAATACGGTGGTAAAGATAAATTCGAACAACTTTTAAAACAACAAGGATTTACACTTGATAAATATAAAGATGGATTAAAAGTTAAAGCTGCTCAAACATTATTAATCAACGATTACGCTGGTACAAATGATGATAAATTAAAAGAAAACTACGAAAAAAATAAACACCAATATCACCTAGCACACATTCTTATAAGTGTTAAAAGTGAATCAAATCCAAACGGATTAAGTGACGAAGAAGCTAAGAAAAAAGCAGAAGACGTTCTTAAAAAACTTAAAGATGGTGGAGATTTCGCAACTTTAGCTAAAGAAAACTCAAATGATACTGCAAATGCTTCAAACGGTGGAGATTTAGGTTGGTCTTCTAAAGAAGATAACTCATTTGTTAAAGAATTTAAAGATGCAGCTTATTCATTAAGTAAAGACAAAACTTCTGATGTTGTAAAAACTTCATTTGGATACCACATCATTAAAGTATTAGATGAAAAAGATTCATCATTCGAAGAATTAAAACCAGCATTAGCTGAAAAAGCTGCTGAAGAAGCTGTTAAGAAAGATACTACAATCGTTAGTAAAGCTCTTAAAAAATTATTTGAAGAGTACAATGTAAAATCAAGCAACAGTGATGTTGAAGCATATATTAAATCTATGCTAGAAGGTACTGCTTCTGCTCAATAATAATATTAATACACAAAGATGACTATAAGAACTCATACTTATAGTCATTTTTTTTATAAAAATAAGAGTAATTTGAAAGTCATTTCTAAATAATACGACTTCAAATTACTCATTATTAATTATTTAACTTATATCATCTCTTGCACCTAAGATGTCAATAGCATTCTTTATACGATCTTTTGTTGGTGGATTAATATCATTTAATTCATAATCAATTCCTAATTCTTTATACTTGAATTTTGCCATATCATGATATGGTAATACTTCTACACGTTCAACCCCTTGTAACGTATCTATATATTCACGAAGTTTTTGTAGATAATAATCATCATCAGTCCATTTCGGTACAAGTACATATCTTATCCACATTTTTGCACCATTATCACTTAAAAAGTTAGTAAATTGAATAATATTTTTATTTGTTCGTTTTGTTAAACGCAAGTGTTGCTCATCGTCTATATGTTTTATATCGACTAAGAATAAATCAGTTAATGAGATTAATTCTAGTACTTTTTTATTCATACTTGGTGCATTAACATAAAAACCACCACAAGTATCAACGCAAGTATTGATTCCTAATTCCTTTAATTTTCTAAAAAGCTCTAAGATGAAATCAATTTGTAGTAGCGATTCTCCACCACTTACTGTAACTCCTCCACCATCACTAGCCTCAAAGAAATCACGATATTTCACTATCTCTTTCGTTAATTGATCCACTGTCATAACTTTAGCATCAGGATTTTGCATCTTCCAAGTATCTGGATTATGGCAATATTTGCATCTTAGCATGCAACCTTGAAAGAATACCACATATCTAATCCCTGGTCCATCGACATTACCAAATGATTCAACTGAATGTACATTCGCTGTCAATTCTTTTTTTTCTTCTATAGCTATTCCTTCTACTTTTTCCATTTCCATATGCGATTTCCTCCTTTTGCTAATCTATAGTTATTAATATCGTATTCTGAAAATATAATTATATTAATCTAAAAAGTGGAGGCCTTTCGCCTCCACCTTCTTTTAATTATTTGCTTAATTACATGAATTGGTGCATTGTACGGCTTAATACATCACGTTGTTGCTCTGGAGTTAAGCTGATTAAACGTACTGCGTATCCTGATACACGAATTGTGAAGTTTGGATAATCTTCTGGAGATTCAATAACTTTAAGTAATGTTTCTTTATTGAATACGTTAGTATTTAAGTGGTAACCACCTTTTTTGAAGTATCCATCCATCATTGCTGTTAAGTTTTTGATTTGGTCTTGTTTAGTTTTACCTAATGAGCTTGGTGTGAATGCAGCAGTTAAGCTGATTCCATCACGGCTGTATTCATATGGTAATTTAGCTACTGAGCTTAAGCAAGCTAGTGCCCCACTTTGGTCACGTCCGTTCATTGGGTTAGCACCTGGAGAGAATGGTTCTCCTTTACGACGCCCATCTGGAGTGTTACCAGTTTTCTTACCGTATACTACGTTTGAAGTAATAGTTAAGATAGAAGTTGTAGTTTCATCTGCACGGTAAGTTGGGTGTTTTTTAAGTTTAGTCATGAATGTTTTTAGTAATTCAACAGCGATTTCGTCTGCACGGTCATCGTTGTTACCGAATGTTGGGAATTCACCTTCAACTTTGTAGTCTACAGCTAATCCAGTTTCGTCTTCGATTGGAGTTACTTTAGCGTATTTAATAGCTGATAAACTATCTACTGCTACTGAGAATCCAGCGATACCTGTAGCCATGAATCTTCTAACTTTAGTATCGTGTAATGCCATTTCTAAGCTTTCGTAAGAGTATTTATCGTGCATGTAGTGAATTACGTTTAATGTATTGATGTATAGTTTACATAACCATTCCATGAATACATCGAATTTAGCCCATACTTCGTCGTAGTTTAATACTCCACGAAGAGGTTCTGTTTTAGGTCCAACTTGTACACCAGATAATTCATCACGTCCACCATTGATTGTGTAAAGTAATGCTTTAGCTAAATTAGCACGAGCTCCGAAGAACTGCATATCTTTACCAGTAGTCATACCAGATACACAACATGCGATAGATTTGTCACAAGTTCCTAAGAAGTCTGCAAGTAATTCATCACTTTCATATTGGATAGCACTGTGGTTAATTGAAGATTCAGAACAGTATTCTTTGAATCCTGTTGGTAATTTAGTTGACCAAAGAATTGTTAAGTTTGGCTCTGGAGAGTTACCCATGTTATCTAATGTGTGGATGAAACGGAAGTCTGTTTTTGTTACTAATGATCTTTCAGCATCTAACATTTCCCCGACGATTAATGTTGCCCAGATTGGATCTCCTGAGAATAATTGGTTGTAGTCTGGAGTACGAGCGAATTTAACGCAACGTAATTTTAATACTAAGTGGTCAATTAATTCTTGAGCTTGAGACTCGTTAATTGTTCCATCTTGTAAATCTCTTTCGATATAGATATCTAAGAAAGTAGCAATGTTACCGATAGACATCGCAGCACCGTTTTGTTGTTTGATAGCTGCTAAGTAACCGAAGTATAACCATTGTACTGCTTCTTTAGCGTTTGTAGCTGGTTCAGAAATATCAAATCCGTAGATCTTAGCCATTTCTTTTAATTCACCTAAAGCACGAATTTGTTCGCTAACTTCTTCACGGTCGCGGATAACGTGTTCAGTCATAACTCCGTCAGCTCCGATTTGAGCTAAGTCTTCTTTTTTCCAAGCGATAAGTTGGTCAACACCATATAAAGCTACACGACGGTAGTCCCCGATAATACGACCACGTCCGTATGCATCTGGAAGACCAGTGATTACACCAGATTTTCTTACTAAACGCATTTCTGGAGTATATGCATCGAATACACCTTGGTTGTGAGTTTTACGATAGTCAGTGAAGATTTTAATAACTTCTTCGTCTACTTCGTATCCGTATGCTTTACAGCTGTTAACAGCCATGTTAATACCACCGAATGTCATTAACGCACGTTTAAGTGGTTTATCAGTTTGTAACCCAACAACTTGTTCTAAATCTTTTTCAATATATCCAGTTCCGTGAGAAAGGATAGTTGAAGGAATACTAGTATCCATATCTAATGTTCCACCAGCTAAACGTTCTTGACGCATTAAATCATTAAATTTTTCTACTAATTTAGTAGTTGCTTCAGTTGGTCCTGCAAGGAAAGATGCATCTCCTCTATATTCAGTATAGTTAGATTTAATGAAATCTACTAAATCTACCTCTGTTTGCCATTTACCACCAACGAATGCTTTTTTTTCTGCAACTGTTGTCATATTAAGTCACTCCTTAATTTTTATTTTTATATTATATAAATTTATTAATTATTTGTTACACTCATAGTTTACAAAGAACTCATAATTAAAACAATAATTTTTACACTCGATTTGTGTATATTTTGTGAACTACAGTATTAGTACAGGTGTTTTTATTTCTGATAATTCATTTAAAAATTTTATGAAAATTAAAATTTAAAAAATGAAAAATTTACAGCAATAGCAATGAAAACGCAATAATTTAATGTTTTTCGATTCAAGGATATTTTTTATCCATTATATAACTGTTATTTAACTGAGTAAAAATTATGTAGCTGTTATCATTATGAATATATCAAAAAACAGTATTATTTTACGATAAAATAAATAGGTAATCGATATCCCTTATCAATTACCTATTTAAAAATACTATTTGAATATACTTAATAAGTCTGCATATCCTTCTTTTTCTAAATCTTCTTTCTTAATAAATCTTATAGATGCACTATTAATACAGTATCTAAGTCCACCCAACTCAGTAGGACCATCAGGAAACACATGCCCTAAGTGTGCATCTCCTACTCTACTTCTTACCTCTATTCTTTCTACATAATGTGAATTATCTTTATAATATCTAGTAACTTCTTTTTCTATTGGTTTAGAAAAACTTGGCCATCCGCACTGAGATCTAAATTTATCTTTCGAAGAAAATAATGGTTCACCTGTTGTTATATCCACATATATTCCTTCTTCAAAACTATCCCAATATTGTCCAGTATATGGACTCTCAGTTGCACTTTCCATAGTAACTGCATATTCTAAATCTGATAATTCTTTTTTCAATTCATCTTTTGATTTTCTTTCAAATTCTTCTGGATTAATTTTAATTTCTTCACTCATTTTATTTATCTCCTTTATAACTTATATATTCTTTTAAGTCTTCTATTATATGATTTCCATCTTTTACCCCTAAATTATACACGTGGTTTAGTTTTTCAATATCTTTTTCAAGTCGCTTTACATTAATATCTTCACTAGGTCTTATGACAAATACTTTCCCTTGCTTTTCTAACTCAAGTATTTTTTCTACTGTTTCATTATAATTCTTATATCTATTCTCTAACTTTTCAATTAGATGCGGATACTTCTTGTAGAATAACTTAAACTGTATACTTGTTGATTTTTTCTTTCTATATGAGATAGGTCTTGTCAATATTACTATAATTTTATCATAATTTTTCTTCTCAAAAAAATCTATAGGTATACTATTTGCTATTCCTCCATCAAGATATTTTTTTCCATCTACTTCTATTATTTCTGAAATAAATGGTAATGCAGAAGTGGCTCTTAAAGTCTCCATTTGCAGATAAGGATCATGGATTTTTATAAACTCCGCTTCTCCGTTTTCTATATTTGTTACAGTAGCATAGAAATTTGTCTTAGAATTTTTAAATGTTTTATTATCAAAAACATCAAGTTGAAAAGGAACTTTATAGTATGTGAAATCCTTATTAATCAAGTTTCCAGTTTTTATCCAACTTTTTAAACTCATATATCTCTTATCATTTATATAATTAACATTGTAACGAAGTGCTCTTTTAGGTTGCTTAGAAACATAATTCACTCCAAATAGTGTTCCTGCCGAAACACCTACGATATCTGTAACCTCTATATTGTTTTCCAAGAAGACATCAAGGACACCAGCTGTAAATAGTCCTCTCATTGCTCCACCTTCTAATACTAAACCTACTTTCATTGAATCACACTCCTTTTAAATTGATACTATTATATCATCTTTTTTTCATTAGTTTAAATAAATTTACTCGGGTACTAAGTTATGTTACTATTTAAAATGAGAAAAATAATTTAATTCGAGGTACATATGAACATACTACTAATCGGTGGCAATGGTTTTGTTGGAAAAGCATTAATTAAAGAATTTAAAAAATACAATGTAAAAGTCAGCTATTTATCTAGATCCCAAAATCGCTCTATCACTAGTGAAGAAGCAACGTGGATACAGGGAGATATTTTTGATCTTGATAATATAATGCTAAAAGAATATTACGATATAGTCATTCATCTAATTGGAACAATTAAAAATAAAAATCTATATTCAAAATTAAATACAGAAAGTGTGGCACAGACAATTAAATTATGTCAAAAACACAATATCAATAAACTCGTCTACTTTTCTGCAAACGGTGGCTTCAAACAATATTTAGAAAGCAAGGTTGCCGGAGAAAAATTAGTAGTAGATTCGAAACTAGATTATCTAATAGTACGCCCAGGTCTTATGTACGGTAAAGACAGACCTACCTCTTATTTCAATATATTACCGATTAAATTCTTTTCAAAATTAGGTATACCATTTTTCAAAAACGTGCATCCTCTTCCTGTTGAAAAAGTTGCAGAGTCAGTAGTTAAAAATATTCTTAGAAATACTGATTCAACTATTATTGAAATAATAGATATGAAATAACTATTCAGGATGACTTAAAATCTTTGTTTCTAAATAAAACAAGTTTTTAAGTCTATTTTTTATGACATTTGTCATATTACTTTATGACATTACCTACTAAAAGACACTCTCCTACTTTGATATAATTTAATTATCAAAGATGAGGTGAGCAAAATGTCATTAAATAACATTATAGAAGTAAAAAACATAACAAAAACAATTAAAGGGAAAAACATCTTAAATGATATTTCTTTTGAAGTGAATTCTGGTGAATGCATTGCTTTAATCGGACCTAATGGGGCTGGTAAGACTACGCTAATGAACTGTCTATTAGGAAATAAATTTATCAATTCAGGTTCAATAAAAATTAACTCTTTAAATCCAGGAAACCAAAAACTAAAAGAATTTCTTAACATACTTTCTCAGGAAAATGTTGTTCCTGAAAAACTAAAAGTAAAAGAACTACTAGATTTTATACAGAAATTATATAAGAATCCATTAACAAATGAAGAAATCGATGCACTTTTAAGATTTGATGAGTCTCAAAAAGATAATTTTGCTTCTAAATTATCAGGTGGGCAAAAAAGATTATTATCTTTTATTATTACATTAATAGGAAGACCAAAATTAATTTTCTTAGATGAACCAACAGCTGGCATGGATACATCAACACGTATCAGATTTTGGGAAATTGTGAATAACTTAAAAAATAAAGGTTTAACTATTATTTATTCATCACACTACATTGAAGAAGTAGAACATACAGCAGATAGAATCTTAGTTCTAAATAAAGGAAAACTAGTTCGTGATACTACTCCACATGCTATGCGTGCTGAAGAAATTGAAAAATACTTCACACTACCTATAAAATATCTAGATTTATTGAAAGATAGTGATATTATAAATAATTTAGAAATAAAAACAGATAATATTAATTTCTTAACAAAAAAACCAGATGAAGTATGGCATATCTTACAACAAGCTGGTTGCACGTTTAAAGAAATTGAAATTCAAAATAGAACTTTATTAGATAGTATTTTTGTAACTACAAAAGAAAACGGAGGAGATAAATAATGAAAAATCTTGCCAACTTATTAAACATAGAATTTATATTCATAAAAAGAAACTTAACTAATTTTATTATGGGATTAGGCTTTCCAGTTATCTTCTTTATATTATTTTCTGGAATGCAACAATTCGATGATCCTGAAACAAAAGCACGTGTAGTAAAAGATATGCTTATCTCTATGACTGCATTTAGTAGTATAAGCTTCGCTTTATTTTCTCTTCCTATTTCTATAAAAGAAGATGAGAAAAATAACTATCTACACATATTAAATAATTCTCCTATAAAAATATCTGAATATTACCTTGCACGTTTTATTCGTCTTATAATTACATTTATTATATCAATAGTTGTTGTGTTCTCTGTTGGTCATATCTTTAGAGACGTTAATATGACTGCTCGTGAATGGATTATGTCGGCTGTTCTAATGCTTATTGGAAGTATTACATTTTTAGGTATGGGATTACTACTAAGTCTTATTAAATCAGAAGAAAAACTTTCATTACTTGCTAATATATTATACCTAGGACTTGCTATGTTAGGTGGACTTTGGTGGCCTGTTTATCTTTTCCCAAAATGGTTGCAAAATATATCTAAACTGACACCAACCTATTATTTATTAGATTTCGTTAATAAATATATTAAAGAAGATATTTTCTCTTATAAAGCTCTAGCTATACTTCTAGCATATTCAGTTGTATGTATAATTGCTACATTGGTAATAAAAAACAGAAGAGAATCAAAATAATAATATAAGAGTGTGGATATATTATTCACACTCTTATATTATTATGGTATTATTAAAGAATAAGGAGGCTGAAATGTATAAAAAATTACTAAATTTATTAAAGGGAAATTATGGGTTTTATCTATCTTCGATATTTTTTATATTCCCACTTGTATATGTTATTAGTGGAAGTTATCCAAAATATACATTACCCTTAACTATTCTCGCCATCGCTTCATATATAGGAATGTTATATACAAAAAATAGAGTTCTTGTTTTTACAGAATGGTTTTATTTAATTGCTTATATCAGTTACATGACCATTGTTTTATATCCAACGAACATTCTATTTAGTTTTTATTTAAGTAATCTACTCGTTTGGCATTTTCATGATAAGTATTTTACATACAGAACAATTAGTTTTTTCATAACAATAAATTCCCTAACATTATATATAATTGCTAATCCCAAAATGAATATTGGAGATAGAATAATCCTATTTATTTTTTCTTCTATGTGTATCATAACTTATTTCACCCAAAAATATGGCTATGAAAGAAATAAATTGAAAAATGAACGTTTAAAACACAATGAACATATTAATCTACTTCTTGCTGAGAATGAAAGAAATAGAATCGGGCGAGACTTACATGATAGTATCGGTCATACTTTTGTAATGCTAAAATTAAAAGCAGAACTCGCTGAAAAATATTTAGAAAAAAATAATATTGAAGCAGCCAGAAAAGAACTCAATGAAATCAGTGAAATCAGTAGTGCTTCAATGACAGAAACACGATCTATAATTAATAAATTAAAACATAGAAGTATTAATGAAGAATTGAAAGTTATTTCGGATATTATGACAATGGCTGATATTTCATTGGATATTAAGAATAATGTGA
Organism: Gemella sp. 20925_1_85; assembly: GCF_041433735.1. Lineage (NCBI taxonomy): Bacteria > Bacillati > Bacillota > Bacilli > Caryophanales > Gemellaceae > Gemella > Gemella sp. 20925_1_85. The sequence continues at coordinate 49,402 of NZ_JAPWCC010000015.1, forward strand.
TTACATCCCCATCTCAACTAGTTGAATGGACTATTACAATGGTTCTAAAAGAATTAACAAATAATGTTATTAAACATAGTAATGCTAGTAAATGTAATATTGAAATAAATGAATCTAGTAATAACTACACTGTTATTATCTCTGATAATGGTATAGGTTTTGAAAGTATCGACGGAACTGAACTAGCTTCTATAAGAGAAAGAATTAAACTAGTTAATGGGGTAATAGATATAACATCAAAAAAATCACCTACAACTATCAAAGTAACAATTAACAAATAAAAAGAGGAGGATAATATGAAATTACTTATCGCTGAAGATCAAAGTATGTTACGAGATGCTATGGCAACATTATTATCAATGCAAGATAGTGTTGAAAGTGTACTTCAAGCTAAAAATGGAAAAGAAGCTATAGATTTAATTTCTGCTAATGATATCGATGTAGCTATACTTGATGTTGAAATGCCTGAAGCAACAGGATTAGACGTATTAGAATATATTCGTAGCAATAACATAGATTGTAAAGTTGTTATTGTAACGACCTTTAAACGAATGGGGTATTTCGAACGTGCTATAAAAAATAACGTAGATGCCTACGTCTTAAAAGATCGTTCAATAGATGAACTTATGAAAACTATTAACAACGTCTTAGCAGGACACAAAGAATACTCACCCGAACTAATGGAGAACATCTTTAATAGTCATAACCCTCTAACAAATCAAGAAAAAATTATTCTTTTAAAAATTAAAGAAGGATTATCCAATAAAGAAATCGCTAACGAACTGTTTTTATCCGAAGGAACTATCAGAAACTACATTTCTAATATCCTTACAAAATTAAACTGTAAAAACAGAACGGAAGCTGTAAAAAAATCTACTGAGGAAGGATGGCTTTAGATGACAAGAAAACTTGCTATAAGATTATCATTACTTTCATCAATATTATATATAGCTCTAACAGTAATTTACTTTGCTTATACAATATCAAAAATTAATCATTCTGACAGCCCTAGTGCTGGCGCTGGTTTAGGTTTGCTACTTGCATTCCTAATACCACACTATTTTATGCTCTTAATAGCAGTTATTTTTAATATTGTTATCTCATTAATAAAATTCACAAAAAATCATTTAATTATTATAAATATAATATTATATATCATAGCTGGCGCACTAGGGATTTATATTGGATTTTTCTTTATTATTTCTATTATTTTCCAAATAATATTCTTGATAATTGCATACAATAAATAAAAACAGGAACAACTTACAGTCCTAAATTTTTAAAAAAGTGGATATGATAACTCATAGACGCAGTGGTTTATTGATTTCAAAAATCGCTTTATAAAAGCTTTTTTGAAATCTAATAA
>NZ_JAPWCC010000016.1:0-48339 GCF_041433735.1 Gemella sp. 20925_1_85
AAAATTATCAAGGGTGCTTTCAAGTCATTACTTTATTCTATTTTGTCTTTTATGATTTTATTTATTATATGTTTTTTTATTTTATTTTTCTTTACGACGTCTTGCCGCTGTAAGGAGCCCAGCAATTGTTGCTAGTCCTAACCCCGCTAATCCAGTGTTAGTTTCTGTTGTTCCAGTATTAGCTAATCTCTTAACTTGAGCATTTGCTTTTGGTTGAACTGGAGCATCATTTTTAACTGGTTTTTCAGGTGTTACAACCGGAGTAGGTTGTGGTTTAGGAGCTGGAATATAGTTGATCGGCGTATCTTGACCTGGGTTTGTTGGAACATCTGGTACGATGTATCCTTTAGTTGGGTCTTGTGGATCAACTGGTTTAAGTGGTTGTCCATTTCCATCTACTGGTGTATATCCTGGTACGTATGGTAATACCGGTTTGTCAGTTCCTGGTTTTGTTGGATCTGTCGGATCATTTGGATATTTGATTGGATTTATTGGTTGTCCTGGAATGTTTGGAATCCATGAACCTAGTGGTTTGTAAACATATGTTACTGTTGAACCATCTTTTCCAATCTTACCTTTAGCTTCACCTTCTACGCGTACTAATACGTATCCTTTAATTACTTTTCCAGTTGTTGTGTACTCATCACCTTCATGTCCTTCTGTTGTTTCTGCAGGGATTAAGTCTTTTCCTTTTTCATCTACGTATTTAACTACTAATTTTGCTTTGTTCGCTACGTAGTTGATTGGAGTGTCTTTACCTGGATCTACTGGGATATCTGGAGTGATGTATCCTTTTGATGGATCTTTCGGATCAACTGGTTTAAGTGGTTGTCCATTTCCATCTACTGGAGTGTGTCCTGGTACATATGGCAATACCGGTTTATCAGTTCCTGGTTTTGTTGGATCTGTTGGATCATTTGGATATTTAATTGGGTTTGTTGGTTGTCCTGGAATGTTTGGAATCCATGAACCTAATGGTTTGTACACATATGTTACTGTTGAACCATCTTTTCCAATCTTACCTTTAGCTTCTCCATCTACACGAACAAGCACATATCCTGGAATCACTTTTCCACTTGTAGTGTACTCATCTCCTACTTTTCCTTCTGTTGTTTCTGAAGGAGCTAAGTCTTTTCCATTTTCATCTACGTATTTAACTACTAGTTTAGCTTTGTTTGCTACGTAGTTGATTGGTGTGTCTTCACCTGGGTTTGTAGGGATATTTGGTACTTCGTATCCTTCTTCTGGATTGTTTGGATTTACTGGTTTAAGTGGATTTCCATCTTTATCCTTAGGTGTGAATCCTGGTACGTATGGTACTTTTGGTTTTTCAGCTCCTGGTTTTGTTGGATCTGTTGGATCGTTTGGATATTTAATTGGATTTGTTGGTTGTCCTGGAATATTTGGTACCCATGATCCTAGTGGTTTGTATGTTACTACTTCTTTAATATCTTCTGAATCTGCAGTTACATTTACTACTGCAACACTTGCTTTATCAGCTACAAATCCTTTAACTACTGGTGATTTAACTTCAGCTAAATCTTTAGCCTCTGACCAGTCTCCGTATGTAACTTCTCCTGTTACTAAGTTTACTTTTGCTTCACGTGTGAATTTAGCTTCTTGTGTTACTGTTTTTGGCGTTCCATCTTCATTTAATACTGGAGTTCCATCTTCGTATACGTATGCGATTGTACGTGTTACTGTTTTGTTTAGATCTTTTTCTTCTAATCCAGCTGGATATTTAGGTCCTTCTGGATTGTTTGGATCTACTGGAGTTCCTGGTGTTTTTGGTTGATCTGGTGTTACTGGCACTACACGTTCTTTAAGTGTTACTTTGAACTCTTGATCAGTGTCTTTATCTTTATCGAACTTACCACCTTCTGGGTATGTATTAGATACTAATTCATATCCTTTGTTTTCTAGTTCTTTGATCTTAGCTTTTACTTCAGCTTCTTTTGTTAATGGTGTGTCTGAATCACCTTCTTCAGTAATAGCGTCTACTCCTGGAATTGGGTTTCCTTTTTCATCTACGAATGTTGTTTTCGCTTTTTGAGTATCTTTTACGTAGTTGATTGGAGTGTCTTGACCTGGGTTTGTAGGGATACTTGGTACTTCATATCCTTCTTCTGGGTTGTTTGGATTTACCGGTTTAAGTGGGTTTCCATCTTTATCCTTAGGTGTGAATCCTGGTACGTGTGGTACTTTTGGTTTTTCACTTCCTGGTTTTGTTGGATCTGTTGGATCGTTTGGATATTTGATTGGGTCTGTTGGTTGTCCTGGAATATTTGGTACCCATGAACCTAGTGGTTTGTATGTTACTACTTCTGTAATATCCTTAGATGTGTTGTCTACTGTCACTTTCGCTACTGTTGCTTTGTCAGCTAAGTATCCTTTAACTCTTGGTGATTTAACTTCAGCTAAGTCTTGCGCTGGTGTCCAATCTCCATATGTTACTTCTCCTGTAACTAAGTTTACTTTTGCATTACGAGTGAATTTAACTTGTTGCGTTTCTGTTCTTGGTGTATCATTGTCCCCTAAAACTGGAGTTCCATCTTCATATACGTATGTAATTGTACGTGTTACTGTTTTGTTTAGATCTTTTTCTTCTAATCCAGCTGGGTATTTAGGTCCTTCTGGGTTGTTTGGATCTACTGGAGTTCCTGGTGTTTTCGGCTGATCTGGTGTTACTGGTACTACACGTTCTTTAAGTGTTACTGTGTACTCTTGGTCAGTGTTAACATCTTTATCGAATACTCCATCTGTTGGGTATGTATTAGATACTAATTCATATCCTTTATTTTCAAGTTCTTTAATCTTAGCTTTTACTTCATCCTCTTTTGTTAATGGTGTTTCTGATCCACCTTGTTCAGTAATTTCAGCTACTCCTGGAATTGGGTTTCCTTTTTCATCTACGAATGTTGTTTTAGCTTTTTGAGTATCTTTTACGTAGTTGATTGGAGTGTCTTCACCTGGATTTGTAGGGATATTCGGTACTTCATATCCTTCTTCTGGATTATTTGGATTTACTGGTTTAAGTGGGTTTCCATCTTTATCCTTAGGTGTGAATCCTGGTACGTATGGTACTTTTGGTTTGTCAGTTCCTGGTTTTGTTGGATCTGTTGGATCGTTTGGATATTTAATTGGATCTGTTGGTTGTCCTGGAATGTTTGGTACCCATGATCCTAGTGGTTTGTATGTTACTACTTCTGTAATATCCTTAGATGTGTTGTCTACTGTCACTTTCGCTACTGTTGCTTTGTCAGCTAAGTATCCTTTAACTACAGGTGATTTAACTTCAGCTAAGTCTTGCGCTGGTGTCCAATCTCCATATGTTACTTCTCCTGTAACTAAGTTTACTTTTGCTTCACGAGTAAATTTAACTTGTTGAATTTCTGTTCTTGGTGTATCATTGTCCCCTAAAACTGGAGTTCCATCTTCATATACGTATGTAATTGTACGTGTTACTGTTTTGTTTAGATCTTTTTCTTCTAATCCAGCTGGGTATTTAGGTCCTTCTGGGTTGTTTGGATCTACTGGAGTTCCCGGTGTTTTCGGTTGATCTGGTGTTACTGGCACTACACGTTCTTTAAGTGTTACCGTAAACTCTTGATCAGTGTTAACATCTTTATCGAATACTCCGTCTGTTGGGTATGTATTAGATACTAATTCATATCCTATGTTTTGAGCTTCTTTGATTTTGTTAGCAATTTCTTCTGCTTTTGTAAGTTTTTCTCCATTTGTACCTGTTTCAGAAATAGGTTCATTTCCTTCTACTTGTTTAACATTACCATCTTTATCTTGGTAAATAAATGTTGTTGTTGCTTTTTGAACCGGTGTATAAGTAACTACTTCGTTAATGTTTTCTGAAGCGTTAGTTACTTGCACTGTCGCTACTGTAGCTTTATCAACTGTATGTTTAGCGATTTCTGGTGATTTAACTTCAGCTAAGTCTTGTGCCGGTGTCCAGTCTCCGTATGTAACTCCTCCTGTAACTAAGTTTACTTTTGCTTCACGTGTGAATTTAGCTTCTTGTATTACTACTTTTGGTGCTCCATTTTCCATAACCGGAGTTCCATCTGCGTATACATACGTAATTGTACGTGTTACTGTTTTGTTTAGATCTTTTTCTTCTAATCCAGCTGGGTATTTAGGTCCTTCTGGGTTGTTTGGATCTACTGGAGTTCCTGGTGTTTTTGGTTGATCTGGTGTTACTGGTACTACTCGTTCTTTAAGTGTTACTGTGTATTCTTGATCAACATCTTTATCTTTATCAAATACTCCATCTGTTGGGTATGTATTATATACTAATTCATATCCTTTGTTTTGAGCTTCTTTAATTTTGTTAGCAATTTCTTCTGCTTTTGTAAGTTTGTCTCCACCTTTACCTGTTTCAGTTACTGGTGTGTTTCCTTCTACTTGTTTAACATTTCCGTCTTTATCTTGATAAACAAATGTTGTTCTTGCTTTTTGAATTGGTGTATAAGTAACAACGAACTCATAATCTTCATCAGTTGCTGTCGTTGGTTGCGCAGCTACTTTTTCTACACTTGCTATGTATCCTTCTTTTTGAGGAACTTTTACTTCTGGAAGAGTAGTATCTCCGTTACCAACCCAATTAATGTAAATCGGTTTTCTATTAGCATCTACTTGAGCTTCATTTTTATCATTTACTTGGATAGTTCCTGTGTAACTTACAGTTTGAGTTGTCGGTTCAAATACTTGTTGTCCCGCAAGATCTTTAGCATCCTCTGCGTATACATATTTAATTGTACGATTTACTTCTTCTACTTTTGTTTTCTTAACATAGTAGTAAACAACATTGTTTACAAAGGCATTAGGGTTTACTCCATTCGCTTGAAGTTCTTCCGAACTATAAATAGCGCTAGCACGTTTTGGACCAATATTAACAGTTCCTGATGTTCCTTTAGCTGGAACATCAACACGAATGTACTCAACACCTTTGATAGTTTTAGTTAAATCAGGAACTTTGTTTGAAACATCATATTTTTTACCTAAAATGTTCTTAGTTTCATAACTACCATCTTCATTAGGCTTAGCATAACCATCATAATTTGTAGGTTCATATGCAAACTCTTCCCCTGTTTCAATGTTTACTAAAGTGATAGTAACAGCTCCAGTTTCAAACTGACTGTTTCCTCCTGCTCCAACTTCAACTTTCCAACCGTTCGCAACTTTAGTAGTTACATTTTCTTCTCCTCCATTAAGAGGTGTTCCACCCGATACAGTAAGAGTAGCTGCCGTTTTATCTGTATCACCTACTACACTTCCTTCTTTTAGACGACCTGCCTCATCGTATATAAACTTAGAATACTCGTCTGAGAATGTACGGTTTGTTATAACTTTTTCAACCCCAAGTTTATCTAAACCAATAGAAACTATTGAGTCTTCTTGAATTGCACCGTCAATTACTTCTATTTCTAATTCTGTCGGTGATTTTACAGTTGCTTTTAATGTAAAATTTGTATCACGACCATCATTAAGAATCCAAACGTTGTTTGCATTAGCTTGAACATTATTCCAACGACCTGCAGGGCGGTAAGTTATACTGTCATCTTTATTAGTATTTGTAGCAGTATTTTTTGAACCTTCAATTGCTTTAAAGTATGTGAAATCATCATTTGGTAATGTAATCGTAAATTTAGAACCTTTTCCGTAACGCACATCACTATCAGTATTAATAACTACTGCATCACTCTTTCTAACGCGTTCACTTCCTTTATACCCTAAAATGTTATCTCCCATAATAGTAGCAGAAGTATTTTGTTTTTGTGCCGCTGACTTAGATGCTTTGTGCGTATACTTATGTTCAAGAATTGGTTGTCCATTTACACTAATCGCTGCCGTATATTCAGTATCTTTAGAAATATTAGGTGCATAATAATCAATCGCTGTTAAGTTTTCTGCATAAAAAGTTGTTACAGCGTAGTTTTTCGCATTATCATTCCAACGAATGGTATAAGTAGTAGTTCCTACTTCATTCGGGATAGCTGGTTGTTCAGCGACACGCTCTTCATAAGTCATACCATCTTGGTTACGTTGTGCCCAGAAAGGAGCTTTTCCATTTCTATTTCCTGCAGAGTTAGTAGTTGCTTTAGAAACAACTTCCCCAATTACAGTTCCGTCTGCTGCTGTTATTTTTGTACCAGGTTTAAAACTATCTCCAAACCCTGTTAAGTTTTTCATTTCAATTGTAGTAGTATCACCATTTTGAGCCTGAGATGTATCGAATACTACATCAATCCCCCATGCTTTAGGTGCAGTATTATCTGCATTCATAGTTACATAGGCATTGTTAACTGTTACTATTGCATTACCATTTCTGATAACACCTTTACCTGTGATAGTTTTGTCACCACTTGTTGCATCCGCTAGAATAGCTTCTACTCTTCCACGGTGTCCAGCACGTTGCATTGTTACGTACACTGCTTCGATAGCTTTTTCTAATTCTTTACGTTGTTGATCAGCATCTGATTTTGTTGAAGAATCTGAGTTGAAGATGTCTAGAGCTTTTGCGATTTCTTTTTCAGATGTCGCTACCGCTGCTTTGATTTCTGCTTTTGGCGCTTCTTCTTTAACTTCTTTTGTTGCGAATGTTGTTGCAGCTTGGTTCACTACTTTCGCTTCTGAAACTGCTTTTTCTAGGTTTTCTTTAGCTACTTTAGTTTCAGATTTTTCTTCTTTTTTAGTTTCTTCTTTTTTGTCTGTAGCTTTTTCTACAGTTTTTTCAACTTTGTTTAAGCTGTTGATAGCTGCTTCTAATGCTACTACTTGTGCATCTACTTCAGCTTGTGTAGCTGACTCTGATGCTACTAAATCTTTAGCTTTGTTTAATTCTACTGCCGCACTTACAGTTTGTGCTTGCTTTGTTTCTGATAACTCTTTTCCTGCTAACATTACGAATAAGTTATCTAATTGACTGATTTTTGCTTGAAGAGTAGCTTTGTTCACCTCTTTTTTAGCTTCAGCTTTAACTTCAGCTTTTGGTGCTTCTACTACTTCTTTTGCTTCTGCAGCTTTTTCTGCTACAGCTGGTTTTGTTTCAACTTTTTCCTCTGTTGGTTTTTCTGCCGCTACTTTTTCAGTAGTCGCTACTGTTGCTTCTTGTTTGTTAGTATCTGCCGCTTGCGCTGCTCCCCCTAAAAACAGAAAAGCAGAAGCAATTAGAACTGATGCCGTTCCAGCATTAAATTTCTTAATACCGTAATGGTTAATTTTTTCGAATTGCTTCTTATTATTCATTTTCGTATTGTTCTTACTAAACATTACCTTCTCCTTTTTCTATTTTTTAATAAAAACGCATAAAAAATTAAAACGATTATAGTATATCTTTTAAATACCCTTGACTTTAACATACCTAAAATTCTAACTATATTTCTTAAAAATTTTTATGCTTAATTATATCATTTTCAAAAAATAAAATCAATATAAACTTTTTAAAATCAAAATAAAACTTATATAAACAATGTTTAAAGCGTTATCTACATAAATAATATAAAATATATATATTTGTAAGTTTTGTAAATTAAAAAAAAAAAAAAAACGTATATATTTTCTTATATTTTAGATATTTTTAAAACTAAATATTCCACCATTAAAAAAATATATTTAATGTTTTAAATTTTTCTTTTCCTTAAAACAAGTAACCTTACCATAGCTTTTATATGAATTTTCGTAATTAAAATAAACACTACTTTTACAATATGTAAAGTAGTGTTTATTTTGAAAATATTTAATGTATTAATTTTCTATCTTTTTCCCAAAGCTTAGTGATGCGATTAATAGTAATGCACCTAATACTGCTCCAATCACTAAAGCTAATAGATACATAAGTGGGTTACTTACAGCACCTGCAGCGATAGCGAAGATTCCTCCGTGAGGAGCTTTTGATACAGCTCCAAAAGTCATACTTAACGCTCCAGCGATACCACTTGAGATGAATAATGGTGGAATAACACGCGCTGGGTTACTTGCTGCGAATGGAATAGCACCTTCTGTGATAAATGATAATCCCATTACGTAGTTTACTAACGCTCCACTACGTTGAGCTTTTGGCCAGATGTTTTTGTTGATTGTTGCTGATACAGCGATTGCTAATGGAGGTACCATACCACCGATCATAACCGCAGCCATCACATCACTTCCTGCTGAACCTGCAGATGTTAATAGAGCTGTACCTGTTACGTAAGCAGCTTTGTTAATTGGACCACCCATGTCGATAGCCATCATCGCAGCTACTACGAATCCAAGGATGAATTTACCGCTTCCGTTAAGACTTTCGATAAAGTGTTTTAACCCTTCCATAACACTTGCCATCGGAGCGTTGATTAAGAAGATCATTAATAATCCCATAATTAGTGACCCTAAGATAGGGAATAGGAAGATTGGTTTAATACCATCTAATGAACGAGGCATCCAGCTGAATGCAATTTTTAATACGTGGATGATTCCACCAGCTAAGAACCCGGCTACTAACGCTCCTAAGAATCCTGAAGGAGTGTATGCTAATAAATCACTTTTCAGACCTAAAATACTTGGATCTGCTAAAATACCACCGATCATACCAACGATGAATCCAGGACGGTCAGCGATAGAACGACCGATGAATCCAGCTAGGATTGGTAACATCATACTAAATGAAATTTTACCGAAATAGAATAATACTTCTGCAACTTTGTTGTAAGATGGATCTTTCGGATCAAATGAGTTAATACCCCAGATGAATGATAATGCGATAAGAATACCACCAGCTACTACGAATGGTAGCATGTTACTTACACCTTCCATTAGGTGTTTGTAAGCACGACGTCCGATACTTTCATTTGCTGAAGAATCTTCTGAATCTTCTGCTGCTCCGTCATGTTTGTAGATAGGAGCTTTTCCATCTAAGATTGTTTGGATAAGTTCTTCTGGTTTGTTAATTCCGTCAGCTACTTTTGTCATAATTGTTGGACGTCCATCAAAACGTGCAACTTCTACTTTTTTATCAGCTGCAACGATGATTCCCGCTGCTCTTTCGATATCTTCTTTTGTAAGTTTGTTTTCTACACCGATTTGACCGTTTGTTTCTACTTTAACATCTAATCCCATCGCTTTAGCTGTTTCTTTTATTTTCTCAGCAGCCATGAATGTGTGGGCAATACCTGTAGGACAAGCTGTTACCGCAATGATATATGGTTTTTCTCCACTTGGAGCTGCTTGTTTTTCTTCTTCTTTTGGAGCTTCTGTTTTAGCTACGAAGTCTGCGAATACTTTTTCTACGTCTGCTTTAGTTGTAGCTGCATCTAATCCTGCTTTTACATCTGCATCCATAAGAGCTTGTGATAGTGAAGCTAGAGCTTTAAGGTGCTCGTCCGCTCCACCGTCTGGCGCACAGATCATAAAGATGTGTTTTGCAGGTTGTCCGTCAAAACTTTCCCACTCAACACCTTCGTCACTTTTCGCATAAACGATCATCGCTTTGTCGAAGTCCGCACTTTTAGCGTGAGGAATAGCTACGTTTTCTCCTACTCCTGTAGTTGATTGAGCTTCACGAGCTAATAATGCGTTTAAGAAGTTTTCTTTACTAGCGATAATATTTTTTTCCACTAACATGCTTGTTAGTTTGTCCAGAGCTTCTTTTTTATCAGCAGCGCTGAATTCGAATTGAACTAAGTCATAATTTAGAACATCTGTTAATTTCATTTCTTTCTCCTTTGTTAATTTCATATTTCCGAGGAAATATGTTTAACTTATATTTGTTTTTTTCTGTAAATAATTTATTTCAACTTCAAGTTGTAATGTTAATTACTGATTCGCTCACCGACAATCTGTCGAAGTTTTATTTTATTTTTTTTACTTCAATTTGTGGTAGCAATTCTTCAATTAGCTTTTTACTTCCTACTCCTACTGAGAATGATGTCGCACCACCCGCAGCCGATGCATAGCGTAGAGCTTCTTGATAGTCTTTTGTTTCGTTGTATTTGGCAACAAACATCGCAAGCATACTATCTCCTGCCGCAACAGTCGATACTATCTTACCTTTAGCTACGTTTACTTCGAATACTTCTTTGTCTTCAGTTAATAGTAACGCTCCGTCTGCTCCACGTGAAACAAGTACATTTTTCGCACCACGTTCTTGTAGTTTTTCAGCATATTGTAGGATTTCTTCGATACAATTTAAAGTTACACCAAACATTTCTCCAAGTTCAAATTCATTCGGTTTAACTACGAATGGTTTGTACTGAAGTGTATCTAGCACTAACTCCTTATTACTATCTACAACTAACGTTGCTCCTGATACCGATACTCTCTTAGCGATTGCTTTAAAGTCTTCTACACCCATTCCCGCGATAACATTACCTGATAAGAATACTACATCTTCTTTCGTTAGTACTTCTAATTTAGTAAAGAACTCGCTCACGTTATCTAGATTTACACTACTACTTTGACCGTTAATTTCTGTCTCAGTTTCTGTAGTTAATTTCATATTGATTCTAGTCGCTCCGTGCGTTTCTACAAAGTCGTGTTTCACACCTAGATTATCTAGTTCTGATTTTATAAAATATCCCGTGAATCCTGCGACAAATCCCCACGCCTTACTATCAACACCAACGTTGTTTAATAAGATAGAAATGTTAATACCTTTTCCACCTACTACATATTTCGCTTCTTGTGTTCTATTTAGTTTTCCAAGTACAAAATTTTCCGCAGTTGTCAGCATATCAACAGCTGGATTTAAAGTAATTGTATAATACACTATTAATCCTCCTTTATACTTTTTACTTCTATTATATTTTTAAATTTCTTATATTCTTCTGGAACTTCATAAGATACGATGGTTACATCATCTAATTCGGCAAATTTTTGGAATTTTCTATGTCCAAATTTTGATTTATCAGCAAGAATGTACTTCCTCTTACCATTTTTTAACGCCGTAGCTTTGATAAATGCTTCATTTTCTTCGGCAGTCGTCACACCAAAAGTCTCATCTATTCCATTACATCCTACAAAACATATGTCGAAGCTGTATTTCTTCAACTGTTCAATAGCGACCGAACCTATGACAGCTTGTGTAGAATGTTTTATCGTTCCACCTAAGATTATCGTATGAATTTTGTTATTAATAAGTTTAGGTAAATGATATGTTGAATTCGTCACAACAGTTATCCTTCTATCACGAAGATATTCTATCATTTCATATGTCGATGTCCCCGCATCAAGATAAATCGTCTGTCCTGATTGTAAAATATTATCGCAAATGTACTTCGCAACTTCTCTTTTTTCCTGTAGGAAGTCTGCACGTTTTGCTTCGACACTTTCTTCACTTCCTCTGGCTGCTGAGCGTTTCATCGCACCACCGTGTGTTCTATATAATAAATTTTTATCTTCTAGATTTGTAAGATCTCGTCTTATTGTAGCTTCCGAAACATTACAATGCTCCATCAACTCCTTTAGATTCAATGAACCTCTCTCATCTAATAAATCTAAAATCTTATTCCATCTTTCATTCAACATTTTCTTCTCTCCTAACTCCCATGATTATTATATCTAATATAATATAGCTATTCAATCAAATTCAAGCAAAAACACTCATAAATAATCAAAATAAATGATTAATATGAGTGCTTTATTTTTAATATTTGATTGTTTTTCTAAATGATGAGCGTTTTTTCATTTTCATAATTATTTCTAAGATTTTTCATAACGTGTGAGTAATCTTGCATCAAGCCTGTTTTTTTGAAATTATTACCGCAAAAATTTTCCCCAAGAAATAGATGAGCGATTTTTCATTTTTCTATAATAGTCAGTAGAATCAACAATATGTGTTTCAGTTATTTTTACTCATCTAAACTCTACACTTCCCTAATTCAATTTTTACTACTCGTAAGTATTATACTCTTGAGTAGTAAAATTACCAAACGTGAAAATCAATAAGAACTCCCAATAGAAAAAGGTCCAAGTTTTGTACTTGAACCTTTTAATCGATCTACTAGATCACCTTATTAATTATCTTCTTTTTTTGAAAGCAACTTCTTCTTCAGCTCTATTCAGCTTTTGAAGTCTTCTGCTTCTTGCTCCACCAGCAACAGCTACAGTTTCTGCTTGGTGAGTTTCTTCAACTTGAGGAGCTGGTGTTTCTACTACTGGCGCAGTTTCCACTTGTGGTGCTACCTCTACGTGTTGCTCTGGTGCAACATGCACTTCTTGAGAAGCTTGCACTTGTTGTTCTTCTTGAACTTCTTTCACAACAGCTTGTTCTTGTACTCCTTGTTGTGCATTTGAATTGAACCCTTGTGGGTATCCTCCGTGCTGTGCGTTTGAATTAAACCCTTGTGGTTGTCCTCCATGTTGTGCGTTTGGATTGAATCCTTGTGGTTGTCCTCCACGTTGTGCGTTTGGATTGAATCCTTGTGGTTGTCCTCCGTGTTGCGCGTTTGGATTAAAGCCTTGTGGTTGTCCTCCACGTTGTGCGTTTGGATTGAATCCTTGTGGTTGTCCTCCACGTTGTGCGTTTGGATTGAATCCTTGTGGTTGTCCTCCATGTTGCGCGTTTGGATTAAATCCTTGTGGCGCTTGCCCTTGGAATCCTTGTTGTGGACGCCCTTGTGGTGCATTTGGGTTAAATCCTTGCGGTGCTTGTCCTTGGAATCCTTGTTGCGGGCGTCCTTGTGGTGCGTTTGGATTGAATCCTTGTGGTTGTCCTTGGAATCCTTGTTGCGCGCGTCCTTGTGGTGCATTCGGATTGAATCCTTGTGGTTGTCCTTGGAATCCTTGATTCATACCATTGTTGAATTGTGGTTGATTTGGAATTGGGTTACCGAATTGATCATATTGAACTGGTTGTCCAAATGGATTTACAAATTGGCTATAGTATTGTTGAGCTTGCGGTGTTTGTCTTAAGAAAAATCTAGCAAACTCACTGTTTGAGTTAGTTTCTGCCGCATTTGATGGTAGTGACATTAACACAAAGAAGAATACAATAGTATAAACCGGAGTTAATAAATACACTGAGAAATAACTTAAAATGTAATACAAAGCTATTAAAATAACAATTCCCCATGTTGCAAAACCTACATCACGTAGTCTTCTTGCGAAACTTGCAGTTAGAGGTAAAATTAAAATAAGTCCAGCTATAATAATAAATATTCCGAATGCTAATCCTGTTTGAAGAGTAGATACTCCATCACTAAACGCTCCTCCACTTAATAGGTAATCTGAGCTGCGGCTTGATTTTCTACCAATACTAGTAATTGAAGAAAACATACCTTGGAATACTATAACTGTTAGTAAGATAAGTCCCCCTAAAATACTCCCTACAGGAAACCAGTGTCCAGATACAGATGTATAACCTGTGAAGTCCACGAAACCTTTAAAGAAGTCTTTAAAAGAAGAACCATAAGTAACATGTTTACGTCTTTGGTCTATCATAAAACCCTCCTATTGTAATAAAGATAAATTATATAACTATAATATAATAAAGAGTAACTATAGTCAATTGAAATATGGTTATTCTCTATAATTTTGCAACCTTTAGGAATTCAAACAAAGGTTAATTTTACACTATAATTCACATTATATTTTCTTTCGAGAAGATTACTTATTCAAAAAAAATAAAGGATTTATCCAAAAGCCCCAAAAATTAATAAAGTTCATAGACGTAGTGGTTTATTGATATCTAAATTCGCTTTATGAAATCTTTTTAGATATTTAATAAACTGCGAGGGAGTGACTCGACAAAATCACGATTTTTGAGTCACTCCCCTAAGGTCTAATTTATATTCTATATTTCTGTTTTCTTCAACACTTCTCGTGCTTCTTCCATAACATCTTCTATTATGTTCTTAACAGGGCGAATCTCACTAACTAGTCCTGCGATTTGTCCCGCCATAACAGATCCATTTTCTACATCACCATCATAAACAGCTCGTCTTAATGAACCTAGCGTCAATTCTTCTAACTCCATAAGAGTTGAAGATTGTTCTTCTAGTTCATGATATCTTTTTGTAAGTTCATTTTTAATACCACGAACAGGCGCACCGAATTTTTCTCCAGTTAGGGTTGTTGATGTGTCGACCGCTTCTAAGATCATATTTTTATATGCATCTGTCACCGGACATTCTTCCGAAGCTAAGAATACAGTTCCCATCTGAACTCCACTAGCTCCCAAACAATACGCCGCAGCCATTCCGCGTCCATCAGCAATACCACCAGCCGCAATTACGGGAATATTAACTGCACTAGTTACCTGTGGTAATAGCGCCATAGTCGTGCTAGTTCCAACGTGTCCTCCAGCTTCCATACCTTCAACAACAACAGCATCACAGCCTAACTCTTCCATTTTCATCGCAGCTTTCACAGAAGGAATAACCGGAATAACTTTTATCCCCGCTTCTTTTAAGCGTGGCATGAATTTTCTAGGTGTTCCCGCCCCTGTTGTGACGATTTTGACACCTTCTTCGATAACAACATCGATTATTTCATCGATATTCGGCATCATAAGCATTAGATTAACCGCAAAAGGTTTATCAGTAAGTTCTTTACACTGTTTAATCTCTTTACGTAGTTCTTCTGGGCTCACTCCCCCTGAAGCTAGTATTCCTAACGCTCCAGCATTAGAAACAGCAGAAACAAGTTCATGTCTCGCTATTTGAGCCATCGCCCCTTGAAAAATTGGATACTTTATCCCTAAAAGATTAGTAATTGTCATAACTATTCTCCTCTATCGATTTATTATTTTTGTTTCCACCTGACTACTCTTCCTAGAAAATACTCTTAATCTTCTCATTAGAAAATAAATCTAGCAACTACGTAGCAAACTATCATTAAGATTACAGATGATAAGAAGCATGCTGTGAATACTCTTACACCACGTTCTTTAATAACTTTAAAGTTAACACTCATACCAAGAGCTGCCATTGCCATACCTAAGAAGATATACGCTGCATCAACGAAGAAAGGTGCTAATGGTTTTAAGAAAGTAACATAACTTCCTAAGATACTCATAAAAATAAACCCAAGGATAAAGTACGGCATCGGAACTTTACCTTTTGTTTCATCTTGAGTCTTTTTATTAACTACAATTAGCACACCTGCAACAACTATAAGCATAAGCACGCGAGATAACTTAGTAAGAATCGCAGCATCTAATGCTACTTGACCTCCTGCACCTCCTGCCGCAACTGCGTGAGCTATCTCATGAAGACTTCCTCCAGTAAATACTCCGTAGTTATACGCATCGAGACCTAGATAAGGCTGCAAAGTTACTTCTATCAAGGTAAATACTGTACCAAGTATCGCTACTACCGCAACAGCAAGAACACTATTGTCTGTTTTCGCACGAAGTTGACCACTTACCCCCATAACAGCCGCAGCACCACAGATACCACAACCACATGAAGAAAGCAAAGCAAGTTCATGATCGACTTTAAACGCGCGACACATAAAGTAAGTTAAAGTAATCATAAATAGTACAATAAAGAAGGCAACAACTAATGTTTTCTTCCCTTCAGCTAAAAGTCTATCCAACGCTAGCTTAAATCCTAGTAAAATTATTCCAAGACGTAAGAACTTATTACTTATAAACGGAATATCCGCCTTAACCTGTTCTTTCAATCCTTTTGACGTTTGTAACGCCATACCAATAACAAGTGCAATTACCAAGTGTCCAAAAAGTTTTAACGCTGGTACTTGCGCAAGATATTTCGCAGCTAACGAAATAACTAACATTATACCTAAAGCATAATAAAAATTAACACTCTTAAATCTTTCCATAAAAGATTTCCCCTTTTATAATATTTGTAAAAAAGTACATATAGCTTAATTATACTCCTCCAAAACAATATGTTCAATAAAAAATGATGGGAGTGACTCGACAAAATCTTGTTTCTCCAAAATCACGATTTTTGAGTCACTCCCATACTAAGTCTGATTTTTAAGTTTAAATTTGTTGAACTTACTGTCTATTTTTTAATTTTTATAGATAGACTCTGTAAAGTCTTGTGATTGTCTTAAATAAGCTTTATATATTTCTTTTTTAAGTTTTTGCACTGGAGTTTCTATATATGAAAGTCTCTGAGCCGTTGTGTTACCTTGATTTATTTGAGTCATTTCTTCTCGAACAGCTTGTTCCATAAGCTGTTTTAGTTTCGCTGGGCTGTTTATTACTTCTTCTCTTCCATTATAATTTATCATAATTGGTTTTAGTCTATCTAATTTTGTAACACGTTCATTAATTTGTTCTTTTTTAAACTCCGCATACGATTTTCTCAGAATTTTTTCGAAAATATATTTGTCCGATAACGGTACTCCCTCTGCTTCAGCTTGTTGTTTATACTGATTTGATACATAAGGTACAAATCCTTCATAATATCCTAGAGCTCCCATAAGTTCAAAGGCTTGTTTTCTGAATGTAATATCCCCACTCATTCCTTTAGGATTCTCACTAACTCCAAAAATCGTATCAAACATATCTACTAAATAATATCCATTAGCTTTTATATCACCTTTGCCATTAAATCCATTTATAATGTAACGGTTCACTAAAATATTATTATCGATTAAACTATTAATATCAGTTAGTTTTTCCGCTTCTGCCAGTGTGATTTCTGAGATTTTTTCACTATTATGCGTAGCTTTAACCGCTTGGTTTGTATATGTTACGGGTGTTCTAGTACCTGTTGAATTTATCGGAGTTATTTTTTTAAAATATTTAGTTTTTTCTTCAAGTGTAAGTTGTTTTGTTGCTTCTGCTTCTAGATAATCTAAACTATACAGCACATCAAAACTTCCATGCATATAAGATTTCAAATCTGCAGCTGTTTTGAATCTATCTGGCGTTTTGTTGTAGAAACCATTTTTATTACTTACATCGTAAACAAAGTTTAAGTTGAAATATGTATCTTTTTCTGGTGTATAAGAGTTCTCGAAGATTCCTCGGGCATAAAACTCCGCGGCTGTACCATCTCGACGGCCATAATTATTGAATAATACCGTTCTATCTAATAAGTGCGTCATTTCGTGAGAGTAAGTCGCTGAACCTCTATTGTCTAGAACTCTATCTATGAAGTAACGCACACCTACTCCGTTCGCCTCAGCTCCTACAATTTGCGATGGTGAGTACATTCCTAATGGTGTCATGAAGTCTTTAACACCTTTATCCGCTGTTGGTCCTGAATCTTTAGACCATGTTTTAGCTATTCCAGCAGTTGTATCCTCAGTATATTTCTTCATCGTATCTATAATTACTCTATTAGTAATTAATTTCGGACGATTTTCCAATTTTGTTATTCTATATAAAGTATCAATATAATTAGCTTGCCTTGTCGCAGTTAATTCTATCAATTCTTTAACCTTATTAAGCTCTTCGGTATACTTAGTTTTATTCGTTTTCTCTAAAGAAGTATCCATATACGTTCCGATGTTTCCGTAAGTCACCGTCGCTATATTAGTTATGGCATACACGCTTGGTTCTTTAATGTTCACCAAACCTAACAATGTAGCAATATTTTGTTGTTTTCTATTATTTATTTGAAGTCCTTCAGCTCCATATTTTTCAGGATCAGTAGTTAATTTAGTATATAATCCGACCTTTTCATCAGATTTTTGTTTCGAAGCTTTTTCAACTACAATAGCTCGACTAGCTTTCTTCAACCACGTATCTCCATCCATATCAGTAAATGTAGTTCTATTATAATCTAAGAACTCTAATAATGTTTGTTTATCTGTAATTTTCCCGAAATATTTTTCGAATGTTTTTGGACTATTAGTAAGTTTTAACTCGTCATAACTCATAGATCCAAGGTGTTTTAACCATTCTAAAGAAGTAACATCTTTCTTTCCAAACGAGCTTGGATTGTACGCTAATATATCACGGATATTAGTATCTCCAAAATCAATATTATAAAACCTATTTATATATGATAATCCCAGTAATATTTTCTCTTTATTATCTTCAATATCACGTTTTACTTTTTCTCTATTTTGTGGAGTATCTCCAATAATACTTAATGTGTGAGCTGCAACTTTTTTTAGATTAGACTCTAAGTCTTTTTTAGTTTCTTCTAACGTTTCTTTAATAGATAATTTTTCTAGATACTCTTTTCGTAGAATTTCTTTAACTTCAGCATCAGTTATCCCTGGTTTAGTTTTTTGTAATTCTTTTCGTTTCAAGAATAAGTCACGAGTTATTTCTAAATCTGATGGTGTTAACTGAGCTTTTAATTTTTCATTCGTCAACAAGTCTACATTTTTCATCTCCGCAGTAGCTTCTGTTACATTTACTGCATTTTCCAGCTCTTTGTTACTTGGCAACAGATGTGGTTTGTCTTCTTTTGTTCCAACCAAAATTACTTTTTGTCGCATAGCTTTAGTTGTTTCAGTTTTTTCTGTAGGGTTTGTTAATTCTCCAGTTTCAGGATTAACTTCATAAGTTTTAGTTATTGTTGTTTCACCCTGTTCTCCTATATCTTCAACTACTTCTTTTCCTTTTAGAATTTCAGGAGCATCTTTTCTCGACTCTGTGATTGCTATAGGTTTTACTACTTTCTCAACATTTCCTACTTTAACAATTTTATTTACTGGTTGTTTTTCTATTTTTGTAGAAACATTTTCTACTATTTTTCCAGTAGATTTATCAAGAGTATACGAAGTAGTAGTCACTTCCTTACCTTTTTTCCCTGGTGTTTCTTCTTGTTGTTCATTATACCTTAAGTCTGGTGACGCTTTATAAATTGTTTTATAATCCAGTTCTTTTTCAGTAGTTATTGAAGGAGGAATAACCGGTTCTCCGGCGGTTACTTTGTCTGCTGATGGTTTTTTTGGAGTTGTAATCACATCTGGTGTCTTACCTTCTTTTCCTTCAATAATTTCTGGAGATGTTCCAGGTTGTTTTGGCTCAACTACTGGTTTATCAGGTATTACTGGTTCCACTGGATTTGGTTTCACGTTAGGTATTGATGGCTCCGTTTCTTTCTCTGGGGCCAGCTTCCCATCCGGCGTCGGTTGTTCTGGTGTTGGTTTTATCTCTAATTCTGGATTCTCTGGTTGTACTAAACCTTCTCCCTTCTCGCTTATTACTGCTTCTGGATTCTCTGGTTGTACTAACGATTCTCCTTTCTTGTTTATTACTGCTTCTGGATTCTCTGGCTGTACTAAACCTTCTCCTTTCTCGCTTATTACTGCTTCTGGATTCTCTGGTTGTACTAACGATTCTCCTTTCTTGCTTATTACTGCTTCTGGATTCTCTGGCTGTACTAAACCTTCTCCTTTCTCGCTTATTACTGCTTCTGGATTCTCTGGCTGTACTAAACCTTCTCCTTTCTCGCTTATTACTGCTTCTGGATTCTCTGGCTGTACTAAGGGTTTTCCTTTCTCACTTACTACTGCTTCTGGATTCTCTGGCTGTACTAAGGGTTTTCCTTTTTCACTTACTGCAACTTTCTCCTCTACACCTGTTTTTTCCTCCACTACTCCAGGTGTAAACTCTCCTTGTTCTTCTATCTTGATAGAACTACTTTTGTTTGTATATGTTTTCCCTATTTCAAAATAGTAACCCGTAAAACTATAACCAGGTATTTCCTCTGGACTTGGTAACATTCCACCTACTGAAGTTTTCATCACCACTGGTTGGATTTCTTTAAAATCTTCAAAAGCCATCACTTGACTTAAATTACCACTGACAGTTAACATACTGACTAAAAAGATCAATTTCCCTTTTTTCTTCTTAATCAACGTTAAACACACCAACAACAATGCTCCACCTAAAGCCAACGTTCCTGTTGGGATATCACCAGTATTCGGCAATAAATTATTTTTTCTATAAACAAAATAATATTCTCTGCCTTCTTCTACTTCTATTTTATTTTCCTCAAATACTTTTAGTTGTTTTTTTATCTGTTCTGATAAACTATCCTTATCTACCGCATGAGTGGTAACCTCTCGCACTTCTGCGGCTTTTACTTCATCTGTATAATTTAAAGATAAAAACAAACTTGTTCCTAGCAATACTGAACAAGCTCCCATCTTATATTTCCTTATTGAGAAATACTGCTTTCTTCTAAAATTCTCTTTCTGCATACTTTTTTCTCCATAATTTCTTAATTTTATAATCATTTATACTATAACAAACTTAATACGTTTTCGCAACTATTTATAAAACTACAACTATTAATAATGAACAAATGAACATAAACTACAATTTTTCTATTTTTTAACAAATAAAAAAAGACACAACTTAAAAGTTGCATCTTTCCTTAAATTTCTATTATTTATTATCCTAAAAGTACAAATAAGTAGTGAGCTACTATACCCGCGACTATACCACCTATTGTATGAGAAAGAATAGCTTTTGAAGATAGTTTTCTAACTCCAAGTGCATCCATCATACCGATGTGTGTGCTTAAGTATCCACTCCAGCACATTCCCATCGCTGTAAATACTGCGATATCATTTGGTCCAATAAGACCACTTCTTAAAAATTCTGGTACTAATGAGATTGCTCCACCTACAGCCCCTAACGCTGTGATTGGGAAGGCAATTGCTTCTGCAGAATGGAATCCAAATAATGGTTCAAGAATAAATCTTAATTTTTCACCTAACCAAGGTAGGAAGCCAACTCCTTCATACGCCGCTCCTGTGTATCCTCCAGCAGGCATTTTGAATGTTAACATCATTACAAAAGTACAAACGATAAGTACTCCTGGAATAATAGCCATACCCATTTCTACCCCTACTTTTCCACCTTCTAAGATAGTATCTAATGTACGTTGGAATAAGTTACCATCACGCACGATTCTAACTTTATCTAGTGATTGACCTTCAACTTCAGCATCTACAACTGGATCTTCAGCTTCATCTCCGTAGAATTTCTTAGTTTGTCTTAACATTAAACGTACACTTATTATACTCCCTATAATAGCTCCGACATTTCCGATAATCGCCGCTTTAACAAAGCCAGCACCTTGTCCCATCATAAACATCGTTACGATAAGTCCCATACCAAACGCTGTCCCTAAGTTACATAACGCTGGAACTTGGTATTTTTTAAAGAACGCTATAAAACGTTTGTCTTTTGAGAATGGAATAATCGCTGGGTTATCTGATAAATACGTCGCTACTGCCCCAGTGACACTCGCCCCAGGCATTCCCCAAAGAGGTTTCATAAGCGGTGCAAATATTTTATTAATTAACGCTATCGCCCCGAACTCTGATAACAGAGCACTCATAGCTCCGGCAATAACAGCCATCGCCATAATGAAAAATACTGTATTCAGTAATAAATCATGAGCTGTTGCCATCATCGTTTTAAACATAAGCGGTGTTCCCATTTTTCTCGCCATAAGTCCAAATATTGAGAAGAATATCGCTAAAAAGACAAATGTTTCTAAACTTACAGCCTTTTTAACAACTACATTCTTTTTATGTTTTTTTGTTGTTTCTTCGCCCATAAAAAATCTTCCTTTCATAATTTTTTATTCTAATATTTTATTTTCAATTTCAATCTCCTTAAACTGTAATAATACAATTTAATTTATACATTATACCATAAAACCTTTGGTGTCGCAACTATTTCTATACTATGATAACTAATTAAAGTACAATTTTCAGAATATAACGATTCCTTTAGATATTATAGCTAAGTATTCTCCTGTATTCTTCATTTATTTATTCTCTATTTAATTATAATATCCACCTCTTTGATAAATATTAATTTTTTATAAATTTTATTATTTATGTAGCTTCTATCTCTACATATTTACATTTTTATAAATCTATAGATTAATACTTTAGATAAAATAACAATATTTATTATTCTAAATATTCACAAATAAAAAAAATTATTGAATTTACACTACTTTATGTAAGCTAGATTAATTGCAATAACACGCCTTTTTTGGTAGAATTAAAGGGCAACAAAAAAATGTATAGGAGAAAAAATTTAATGCGATTGAAAAATGAAAATAATAATAAAATTTTAAAGTTTTCAATTAGAAAATTATCTCTTGGTGCAGCACCGGTTGTTATCGGGGCTTTATTTTTTGGAAGTCATGCACCGAGCGAAGCGCTTGCCAATGAAAACAACTCAAGCGTTAAGTATACTTACTTAGCTGAAAATGAATTGACCGAAGCTGAAAAAAGCTTAATCAAAAGAAGTATACCTGAAAATGTAAAAAACAACGAAACATACTACATGGTTTATAAAAAAGAAGCTAAACCTTCTACAGAAATTAAATCATTACCAAATACTGGACAAAGTTCACTACCTGTAGCTGGACTTGGGATTGGAACTGCGGTATTAGTAGTTCTTCTAATGTCGAAAAAACACAGAAACAAAGTTCTTAGCGTTGTGTTAATCGGAGCTATGGGACAAAGCATGGTTATGCCTTACCAATCATTCGCTTTCGAAAACAAAGAATTAGTACGCTACAACACACAAACAACAGTTGCTAATTCTAGTGAACTTGCGAATGGTGTAATCAACATCGATGGATATCGTTATGTTGGATATTTCACACTTAGTGATTTAGGTGTATTATCTCAACCAGAACAAAAAGTTCTACCAAAACAAACACAACCTATCGTTGAGCCGACACAACCTCAACCAGAACCAACACCTAAAGTTGAATATAAAACTACACCTGAAGTAGCACCTAAAACATTAGTAGAAAACAAACCTGAACTTAAATCTACTACTGAAGCTGTTCCTTTCAAAACTGTAGAACAAGCTGATGCTACTCTTCCTAAAGGACAAACTAAAGTTGTTCAAGAAGGGGTTAACGGTGAACAAATCGTATTTAGCGAAGTAACTACTGTTGATGGTAAACAATCTAGCAAAGTTATCAAAACTTCAATTACAAAACAACCTGTAGATAAAGTAATTGCTATTGGTACTAAAGAGGAAGTTGCACCTACTCCCGTTACTCCAACAACTAAAGTAACACCTGCTGAAGGTGAAAAATCTCCATCTGTAGTAAAACCTGAAGTTGTAACTTCTACAGAAGTAGTTCCATTCCAAACTATCACTCAAAATGATGCTACTTTACCTAAAGGGCAAACTAAAGTTGTTCAAAAAGGAGCTAACGGTAAACGTACTATTTTAACAGAGGTAACTACTGTTGATGGTAAACAAACTAGCACAGTACTAGAAAACACAATCACAGAACAACCTGTAAATGAAGTTATTGCTGTGGGAACTAAAGAAGAAGCAGTTCCAGCTCCTCAACCTGTTAAACCAGAGGAAACTAAACCAACTCAACCTGAAAAACCTGAAGAAAAAGTTGACAAAACAGCATTAAAAGCTCAAATCGATAGAGCTCTTGCACTAGTTCCTGCTGATTATTCAGCTGCAAGCTACGAAGCTCTTAAACCAATTTTAGCAGCCGCACAAAACGTCTACGCTTCAGATTCTGTAAAACAACCAGAAGTAGATAACGAGACTGCTAAACTTAAAGCTGCTATCGATGCTCTAAACGTCAACAAAACGGACTTAAACAAAACTATCGCCGATGCGAAATCTAAAACTAAAGATCACTACAGCGATACAACTTGGGCTAACCTTCAATCTATATTAGCTGAAGCTGAAAAAGTTACAAACAACCCAGCAGCAAAACAAAGCGAAGTAGACCACATTAACGAAAAACTTAAAGCCTCTATTGCTGGATTAAATACAGATAAGACTGAACTTGAAAAACAACTAGCAGCTGCTAATTCTAAAGTTTCTACAGATTTCAGTCCTGCGACTTGGTCTGCATTAGAAGAAGCTAAGAAAGCAGCTCAAGCTGTAGAAGATAACGCAACTGCTACACAAACTCAAATCGATGAAGCTGCTAAAAAACTTAAAGCTGCTATCGATGCTCTTAATGTTGACAAAACAAAATTACAAGAACAAATAACAATTGCAGCTACTAAACAAGAAGCTGACTACAGTCCAACAACTTGGAATAACTTCAAAAATGCTGAAATTAAAGCTAAAGAAATCAACAACCAAACTACTCCACTTCCTAAACAAAGTGAAATAGATGCGGCTACTAAAGCTCTTCAAGATGCTATTAAAGCTCTTGCTGTAGATAAAACTGCATTACAAAACGCTATTAACACAGCTAACAGCAAACGTAAAGAAGAATACACTACTCAAACATGGAAAGCTTTAGAAGAAGCCCTTGCAGCAGCAAACACTGTAAATGCAGATAAAGCTACTACTCAAAGCAAGGTGAATGCAGCTACTGAAAAATTAGAAGAAGCTATAAAAAACTTAGTTAAATTAACTGAGAAACCAATACTAAAATTCGTAAATACTGACAAGAAAGTATTAGATAAAGAAGTAGTTGCTAAGTATTCTCTAGAAAATCCAACTAAGACAAAAATTAAATCAATCACAGCTACTCTGAAGAAAGATGGAGCAGTTGTTAAGACAATTAATTTATCAGAAAATAATTTAGATGCTTTATTAGATAATCTAAAATACTACCAAGAATACACTCTATCTACTACTATGGTTTACGATAGAGGTAATGGTGAAGAAGCTGAAACTTTAGAAGATCAACCAATTCAATTAGACCTTAAAAAAGTTGAAATTAAAAACATTAAAGAAACAAGTTTAATTAGTGTTGATCCTGAAGGTAACGAAACTGACATCAGTCTACTTTCAGAAAAACCAGCGAATGTTGCACCACTTTACCTACGAGTTACAACTCACGATAACAAAGTGACAAGACTTTCTGTTGATAAGATTGAAGAAGTAGTTAAAGACGGAAAAACTTTATACAAAGTTACTGCAACTGCTCCTGATTTAGTTCAACACACAGATGCTTCTAAATTAGCTAATGAGTACGTTCATTACTTCGAAAAACAAAAATTAAAAGAAGGTAATGTTTACTATAACTTCAACGAACTTGTAAAAGACATGCAAGCTAACCCTACTGGAGAGTTTAAACTTGGTGCAGACCTTAATGCAGCAAATGTAAAACCTAATGGGAAATCTTATGTAACTACAACATTCAAAGGTAAATTACTAAGTAATGATGGTGGAAGATTTACTATCCATAACTTAGCACGTCCTCTATTTGGTAGAGTCGAAAATGCCCATGTTCATGATATTAACTTAGGTAATGTAGATATTAACTTACCTGGGGACAATAAAGTTGCACCTCTTGGTGAAATGTTCAAAAACTCAAATATCGAAAATATTAAGGTAACAGGTAATGTTGTAGGTAACAACGATGTTACCGGTATGGTTAACAAACTTGATGAATCAAATATGCGTAACGTTGCATTTATCGGTAAGATTAACAGTCTTGGAGATAAATCTTGGTGGTCTGGAGGTCTTGTAAGTGAAAGCTGGAGAAGTAATACAGATAGCGTTTATTTCGATGGTGATATTGTAGGTAACAACTCTAAATTCGGTGGACTTGTCGCTAAAGTTAATCACGGTGGAAACCCTAACGATTTCAAACAACGTGGTAGATTAACAAATTCATTTGTTAAAGGTACTATGACACTTAAAAACCACGGTCAAAGTGGTGGTTTAATCCACGAAAACTATGACTGGGGATGGGTTGAAAACAACGTTAGTATGATGAAAGTTACAAACGGAGAAATCATGTATGGAGCAAGTTCAGTTGACACTGGAGATTCATACTTCGGATTCGATAACTTCAAGAATAACTTCTATGTAACAGATATAGCTACAGGATTATCTTCATACAAAAAATCTAAACAAATTAAAGGTATTACAGAAGCTCAAGCATTAGAAAAATTTGCTAAAATGGGAATCACTGCTCATGAGTATGCAATTAACGAACCAGTAGTTAATACTCTTAACAACATTAAACCAAAAGCTGACACTTATAAAGATACAGAGGACTACAACGCTGAGCGCGAACTTGCTTACCGTAACATTGAAAAACTTCAACCATTCTACAATAAAGAGTGGATTGTTAACCAAGGTAACAAGATTCCAGCTGGATCTAAATTATTAACTACAGAAGTTTTATCTGTTACTGCAATGAAAGATAATGAATTCGTAACTGAACTTGGTGATGCCAACCGCATTATCGTTCACTACGCTGATAAGACAAAAGAAATCTTTAACATTTCACCTAAAGAATCTCAAGTGAAACAAGTTAAAGAATATAGCATCGCTGAACTTGGAGAAATAGTTTATACTCCTAATATCGTTGACAAAGACCGTAGCGATTTAATCAGTGCTATCGAAAGCAAATTAAGTCCAGTAGAATTACAATCTGACCCTATTTACCAACACTTAGGAAGAACAGGTGGTAACAAAGTAAATGCAATTAAGGATCTTTACTTAGAAGAAAGCTTCAAGTACGTTAAAGATAACCTTAACAAATTCGTTACTAAGTTAGTTCAAAATGAAGATCACCAACTTAACACTGATGAAGCTGCTAAACGTGCATTAATTAAGAAAATTGATGATAATAAAGCTGCGGTTCTTCTTGGATTAGCTTACCTAAACCGTTACTACGGTGTTAAATTCGATGACTTTAACATTAAAGAGTTAATGTTATTCAAACCTGACTTCTACGGTAAGAACGTTAGCGTCTTAGACTTCTTGATTAAAGTTGGTTCTAAAGAAAGTAACATTAAAGGTGATAGAACTTTAGAAGCTTATCGCGAAACTATCGGTGGAACTATTGGTATAGGTGAGTTAAACAGTTTCTTAGACTATAACATGCGTCTATTCACAAGTGATACTGACTTAAACGATTGGTTCATAAAAGCAACTAAAGATAATGTATATGTTGTTGAACCGAAAACAACAACACCTGAATTCGCAGATAAGAAACACAGAGCGTACGAAGGATTAAACAACGACATGCACGGTAAGATGATTCTACCACTTCTTAACTTGAAAGATGCTCATATGTTCTTAATCTCAACATACAACACTATGGCTTACAGTTCATTTGAGAAATATGGTAAGAACACAGCAGCAGAACGTGAAGCATTCAAGAAAGAAATCGATAAAGTAGCTAAAGCTCAACAAAATTACCTAGACTTCTGGTCTCGTCTATCATTAGATAAAGTTCGTAACCAACTACTTAAGAGCAATAACATGGTACCAACACCAGTCCTAGACAACCAAAATTACAAGGGAATCAGCACAGATAAATATGGACACACTAATAGTGGTAAAGATGTAGCTCCTATCCGTGAATTATACGGACCAACAGGTCGTTACCACGCAACTGACTGGCGTATGGGAGCTGTAGCTCGTATTTACGGTAACCCTTATAAAGATGATTCTGTATTCTTCATGGTTACTGATATGATTAGTGATTTCGGTATCTCAGCGTTCACTCACGAAACTACTCACGTAAACGACCGTATGGTTTATTTAGGTGGCTCAAGACACCGTGAAGGAACTGACCTAGAGGCATTCGCACAAGGTATGTTACAATCACCTGCTGAAACAAGTCCAAATGGCGACTTTAAAGCACTTGGATTAAATATGGCATACGAACGTCCAAACAACGGAAACCAATGGTATAACACTAATCCAAACGACCTTACATCTCGCGCGGAAATCGATCATTACATGAAAGGTTTCAACGATACTCTAATGCTTCTTGATTACCTTGAAGGGGAAGCTGTAATTGAGAAACACAGTAAAGAACTAAACAACGCTTGGTTCAAGAAAGTTGCTAAGAAATTACGTAATGCTAATACGAAGAACCAATACGATGAAGTTAGAGACCTAAATGAAGAAGAAAAAGGATATGAGTTAAACTCTGTTAACGACTTAGTAGATAAAAACTTCATGACTAAACATGGTCCAGGTAACGCTATCTATGATCCAACTGGATTTGGAACTGCCTACGTAACTGTACCTATTACTGCAGGTATCTACGGAGGTAACACAAGTGAAGGTGCTCCAGGATCAATGTCATTCAAACATAACACATTCAGAATTTGGGGTTACTACGGATACGAAAAAGGATTCTTAAACTACGCTTCAAATATGTTAAAAGCAGAATCTAAAAAAGCCGGTAAAGATACTCTAGGTGATGACTTCATCATCAATAAGATTTCTGACGGTAAATTTAACAACCTAGAAGATTGGAAGAAAGCATACTTCAAAGAAGTTGTTGATAAAGCTAAAGCAGGATTTAACCCTGTTACAATCGACGGTACTACATACAGTAGTTACGACGACTTAAAACGTGCATTTGCTGAAGCAGTTGAAAAAGATAAAGCAACTCTTAAAAATGGAGCAGTTAAATCTGACAATACTGTTGCACTTAAAGAGAAACTATACAAAAAACTTCTTCAACAAACAAACAGCTTTAAAACTTCTATCTTCAAATCATAATTTGAATAACAAAAACCTAGATTTAGTAATTTCTAAATCTAGGTTTTTTAATGTTTCAGAGAGTATTCCTTTAAGTTTGAAATTACGTAAATTGTGCAACCTCAAGACTCATAAAAAATTCAGGACTATTTTCAAGTCCTGAATTAATGTTTTTATATTATTTCTACTTCTTTTCTATATTGATCTTTAATATTTTCATCAAGAACATCATCACTGATGATTGCTGTTAAGTCTTTGAGTTGGAAAAATGTATAAAATGCATGAGTTGAAAACTTACTGTGATCGGCCAGAACATAACGTTCAGTCGCATTATTAAGGATTGTCTCGTTACAACGCCCTTCTTCTTCATCAGAGATAGTAACTTTCTCTAAATCTATACCATTTACTCCCACAAACGCCTTATTAACACTTATTTTACTAAGCGCATCTTGCGTGAAATACCCTATAAATCCTTTTGTTTTTTGACGATATCTTCCACCGATAAAAATAAGATCGCAAGATGGATTATCTTTGAACTGTTCAAAAACCGTCAATGAATTGGTTACTATATTAAGATTCTTATCTTGTAAAAATTCTGCCAAATAACTTGTAGTACTTCCAGGACCGATAAAAATTGTCTCATTATCTTTTATAAGATCCGCTACTTTTCTAGCTATTTGTTTTTTCTCTTCAATATTTACAGAAATCTTCTTATTGTAATTGTCTTCCTGGTAAAAGTTTTTCGGTTTTAATTTTGCTCCACCGTGTATTCTAGTAAGGTGACCATAGTCTTCTAACTCCTGTAGATCTCGACGTATCGTCATCTCTGTTACCTTCATATCATGAGCTAGTTTGCTCACGCGTACTAAATGCTTTGTTTTTAACTCGTCTAAAATATAGCTGTGTCTATCTATTTTTAACATTTTTTCTCCACTCTAAACTAATAAATTTAACACTTATATTTTAACACTTTTTTTGAAAATATAAAACTGAAAACATAAAAAAACATGAAAACGAACGTTAATTCTAACATAAAACATAAAAAACTAGCTACATCTAGGTTTATGTCAACCTGGAGTAACTAGTTTTATTTATTATTTTTCTGTATCTTCTTTTGTTTTTTCTTCTTTTGGTTGTTCTGTAGCCGCAACAACACGCATATTTAATAGTCTATCATATAGCATTATTGAATCTTTACGTTTAAGAACATATGTTTCATACAGCCAGAATAACGCTGAAACTGGTACCGCAGCCCAACCTACTGTAACTTTAATTAAGAATTCTCTGATTAAGTATCTAGAAAATTCAATTTTCTTGTTGTCAGTTGGAACTAATCTTATTTTAAAAAGTTTTTTCCCGATTGTTTGACCTTGCCATTTATGAGGTAGGTATCCATATAAAAGAACCGCAAAAATAACTATTGAAATCGTCATATATAATGCATTTCTTTCATTTTCCGCTCCACCCTGAGCTCGTAAATTCGCAGTAGTATACTGGAATACAAAAGCTATCGGTAGATAAATCGCTAAGTCTATTAGATATGCAAAGAAACGTTTAACGATTGATGCTGTTTCTCCATTTATATCTAATATTGGTTCTTGTGCTGGTGCTGAAATATCACTTAATGACGGCTTTATATTTCTGTCGTTATAGCTATATGAAGTATTTTTTTTAATCTTTTTTACCATGATTCACCTAGGCTTCTAAGTCAACGTTGTGGTATACTTGTTGAACATCTTCACAGTCATCAAGCATTTCTAACATTCTTTCGAATTTAGCTTTGTCTTCTTCGCTTAATGTTACTTCGTTTTGAGGAATCATTGAAATCTCAGCAACTTCAAACTCTTCAATTCCAGCAGCTTTTAGAGCTTCTTGGATTTCGTGGAAGTTTTCTGGTTCACCGTATACTAATGTTAATTCATCTTCTTCGATAATATCACGAGCATCGATATCAGCTTCCATAAGAATTTCTAATAATTCATCAGCACTTTTACCTTCAACACCGATTACCGCAGTGTTGTCGAACATGTAGTTAACAGAACCAGTAACACCTAAGTTACCTCCGTTTTTACCTAATGCTGTACGTACTTCAGCTGCTGTACGGTTAACATTGTTTGTAAGAGTATCGATGATAACCATTGTTCCACTTACACCGAAACCTTCATAACGTAATTCATCATAATTCTCTTCACTTCCACCTTTTGCTTTTTCAATAGCACGGTCAATAATATTTTTAGGAACACGGTAAGTTTTCGCTCTTTCTAAAACTACTTTTAGATTTCTGTTACTTTCTGGATCTGGTTCTCCAGTTTTCGCTGCTTGGTAGATTTCACGTCCAAATTTAGCATAAATCTTACTAGTGTTAGCGTCTTTTGCCGCTTTTTTTTCTTTAATATTATTCCATTTACGACCCATAGTCTTTTAATCTCTCTTTCTTTATATAAATATTTTCCATAATAGTAATTTCCCTCACCAAAAACGGCTAGAAAGTTATTACATACCACTCTATATTACTATATTTAGCTTATTTTTTCAAGCATCGACTAAGTAATTTAGCTATCTTCTTTTGAATTTTATATTAATATTAAATATGATTATTTTCTAGCGGAATTTTGTCCACATTAAAAGTTTTCAACATAAAAAAATTCGGCATATAAGAAAATTCTTATACACCGAATCTATTAAATAACAAATGTTATTATTTGTAGTCTGGTAATTTGTTAAATTCAGCTTCATCAACGTTTGTTAATTTAACGATCCAAGATTCTTTTGGATCAGCTGAGTTTAATACAGTTGGCTCTTCTTCAGCTTTTTTGTTGTATTCTACTACATCACCAGCTAATGGTGCGTTAACGTCTAATACAGTTTTTGATGCTTCTAAACGTAAGATAACATCATCTTTTGCTAATTTTTCATTTTTTGAAAATTCTACGAATCCTACAGTTCCAACGTCATCTTGTAATTCTGCTGTTGGTCCAACAATGTAAACTCCTTCGTTCTTTTCAATCCATAAAGCTTTTGCTAATTTTTTCATTTTACAACCTTCTTTCTTATAATTTTTCTTGAGTATCAATGTTCTAATTTAACACTGATTTTTTACTGAAGTGACAATTATACAACATAAACAAAAAAAAGTCAACAAAAATTTTAATTCTACAGAAATTGATTTTTAATTTCAGTTAGAACTAAAAACTAATAAGTCACTGCGTCAAGATATCATTTAATATTCACCTTAACTCAATATCAAATCTACAAATTCTTGCGCTTCTACTTTTCCGAAATAATGTGATAAGTCGATACTTTTTAACACTTCTAGTAAATCTTCTTCTTTTACCCTTACTCCGATTAATTTCTCCTCAACATCACCGACATTACCTTTCCCGAAAAAGTCTCCGTAAATCTTAGCTTTTGTGATTCGTCCCGCTTCTACTTCCAGATTAAACTCAACAGTCCCAATTCCAAGACGAGCATCTCTATTATAATTATAACGTGGTGACTTTCCGTAATTCCAATCCCAGTTTTGATATTTTTTAGAAAGCAACTCATCGATTTCTTGCCAATCTTCTTCTGTAAGTTCATAACGTTTTATGTCTTGGAGTCTTTCGCAATTAAACAGACGACATAGGTATAAGTCTTTGAAATCTACTACAGATAAATCTCTATATTCCTCGTCTAAATACTCTCTAAGACCTGTAACTCTACTTCGTACCGAATCAATTCCTTTCGACTCAATTTTTTTACGATTAGGTGTTAGTACATTAACCATCGCATCATAATTAACATCTAGAAGTAGCGTATATCCCCCGTAAATTTTACCATTAACAAGTGTCATGGCAGCTCCGCTAACTTTCTTTCCATCGACAACAAGGTCATTTCGCCCTGTTTGTTCAACCTCACTCACACCTAAATCATGCAAGATATTTACCGCAGGTTCATAGAATTTTTTAAAATTACCATAAACATTACTATCACCACTCATAATAAGGCAGATATTCACAGCACCATCATCTAAAAATACCGTACCTCCACCTGTATCACGTCTAACAAGGGTGATTCCGTGAGCTTTCATGTACTCATGGTTAATCTCTTTTTCGGCATTTTGAAAAAGACCTATCTGCACCTTCGGTTTGCAACAATAAGGGAATATAATATCCTCATCTAAATCCAATTTATTCAAAACATGTACTTGTATCGCTAAGGCTACTGCCCCATCGTAAATATATTGTCCATTTCTTATTGGCTCTATTAAATACATAAGCACTCCTTATTCTTCATATTACAACACAAGCAGCTACCATTATCTAAGTTTCCCCTTACTTAACAGTAGCCGCTTCGTCTTAATAGTCTTTCATTCTTTAATTACTACTCTCACCACTTCATCATGACAATCTTCTTAGTAATTTTCTTCTAATTTTCTGAATTCATCTCTCGTATGTTGTGGCAGACTCTTACCATAGTCCATCATAAGCACAATATCTTTAAACGCAGCTTTTGGGATCGCTAGTCTTTCGATATCTTCTACACCTACATCTAGATTAATGTCTTCCTCACGATTTTCTCTGAATTTAGCTACAAAGTCCGGTTCAGCAACAAAAACACTAGATAAACCTACCATCTCAGCATGCATAATAGCTTCACGACTTTTTTCTATGCTATTAATTCCACCAGTCGCCATCAAAGGAACACGCCCCGCTAGATGTTTATGAACTACTTCGTTAATCAAACGACCTTCGTTAGGACCTTCAGCACGAACTTTATTTAGATAAATATTTTGACCCCAACTCGCTATCGCAATGTAAGATAATGGCACTCTTTCTAGTATCCAATCTGTGAGTTGATTGAACTCTTCGACAGTATAACCAATTATCGCACCACGAGTCTCTTCTGGTGTTGCTCTATATCCTAGAATAAAATCCTCAGGTGCTTCGTTTTTTATAACTTCATACACCGCTTCAAAAACTTCGAGGATAAATCGAGCTCTATTTTCTAATGAATCTACACCATACTCATCATGGCGTTTATTCGATACAGTTGAGAAAAACGTCTGTAGCATTAGTTTTTGCGCTGTAGATATTTCTATCCCTGCAAAACCTGCGCGTATCGCTCTTCTCGTCGCATCTTTGTATTTTTGTTTAATCTCATCGATCATCTCATGAGACAACTCTTCTACCTCGTGTTCAAATGGAAGATGCAATTTCAACTTACTAGGACCATAAACCTTATGATTTACCCCATAGTAATTCGCACCCGCACCTGAATAAGTCAGTTGCAAAATAGCCTTTGCTCCAGCATCTTGCATCGCACTTGCCATTTTCGTAAGTCCTGGAATACAGCTATCATCATGTGCTCCGAAACCAAACTCGAACAACTGCCCATCAACATCGACATAAGCCGCACCTGTCACCTGCAGAGGCGCTGATTTAGCACGTCTTAATGCATAATCCAAGTCTTCTTTTGTGATAATTCCATTTTTTGTGGAAGAGTTAGTCGTCATCGGTGATAGTACGAACCTATTTTCTAACTGTACCCCGTTTGCTAGTTTTATGGGAGTTAATAATTTTTCCATAAACTCACACCTCTTTTACATAGTTTGTAAAACTAGCTTAAGATTAAATCTACTAATTCTTTAGCTTCTACATTTCCGAAGTAATGAGTTAAATCAATGCTTCCTAATGCTTCTAGTAAATCTTCTTCTTTTACCCTTACTCCGATAAGTTTTTCTTCTACGTCACGTACGTTACCTTTACCGAAGAAGTCTCCGTAGATTTTCGCTTTAGTAATACGTCCTTCTTCAACTTCTAAGCTGAAATCAACTGTTCCGATCGCAAGGTGAGCATCACGGTTGTAGTTGTAACGTGGTGATTTTCCGTAATTCCAATCCCAATTACGGTATTTTTCATCTGCTAATTTTTCAATTGCAGCCCAATCTTCATCAGTTAGTTCATATCTCTTCGCATCTTTAATATCTTCGATTCCCATTAATCCGCAGATAATTAAGTTTTTGAACTCGTCGATTGTTACGTTTTGGTATTCAGGTTTTAATAGTTCACGCATACCCATTACACGTGCTCTTACTGATTCAATACCTTTTGATTCAATTTTTTTACGGTTTGGAGTTAAGGCATTAACCATCGCTTCGTAGTTTACATCAAGAAGTAATGAATATCCTCCGTAGATTTTACCACGTACTAATGTCATCGCAGCTCCACTTACTTTTTTACCGCGAGCAGTTAAGTCGTTACGTCCTCTTTGCTCAACTTCTGTAGCTCCTAAGCTGTGAAGTACATCTACTGCTGGTTGGTAGAATTTTTCGTAGTTTCCGTATACATCAGTATCCCCAGGCATTAAGAAACATACGTTAACAGCACCGTTATCAACGTACACAGCACCACCACCTGTATCACGACGAACTAGGATAATATCTTTTTCTTTCATATATTCGTGGTTTACTTCAGTTTCAGCATTTTGGAATAATCCGATTTCTACTTTTGGTTCGCAGTAATATGGGAAGATTACAGTCTCATCGATATCGATGTTGTTAAGCACGTAAACTTGCATCGCCATTACTAGCGCTCCATCTGGTAAATATTTTCCGTTTCTAATTGGTTCTATTAAATACATAATTCTTTCTCCTTTATTTGTTAATTTTTGTTAATGTATTTTTTTAGCTAATATTAAATTATATCGCGCGAAATTTATGCGCATTGTACTATGTTTAGAGTCAACTTATGCGAGGTTTTAAGTCTCATTTTTTTTCAACAACTCATCTACTTCTAACGTTAACTCTTTACTATTTTGGTTAAACCACAGCACTCTAGAAGTAATTCTTTCTGGGAATTGATATTTCTTCTGATTCATAGTAACCATTAAAGCATCTGGATTTTTATCAAGTTCTCTATAAAATGGATATTTTATAAACTGAGGCGTCGTAAATCCTACCCCTATTTCGATAAACAATGTTTTCTTATCACGATTATTTTCTAAAAATTCATTGTATTTATCAAGATGTTCGAAAAAGATTGGATCTTCCACCATTCCTTTTTCAGCATTACGCTTATTAACCTCAAGTGGAGCTCCACATTCTGGACATAGTGGAATAGACCTGTAGTCAACTTCCATATTCTCCTGTTCAACAGCCAGTCTACGCATTAAAGCTTCATCTTGGTACGTCTTCGCATGGCAATGTTTACTACACTGCATAAGCCCGTACTTACCTTGAATATGAAAGACTTTATCCATATCATAACCCGCAACATCAAAAGCATTATCAGCATTTGTCGTAATAATATGATAATTTTTATCCTTTAGGATATTTTTTAATGCTAAATAACTCGCACCGACAGGTTGATCAAAGTAATTTAACAAAACAAAACGACTTTGAAATGCCCAATATTCCTGTGAACTTGGGAAATCAAACAGACTCGCCTGTAACATGTCTAAAAACTTATATTTTTCCACAAAGTCTTTAAAGTTACTCGTAAATCTCTCTCCAATATAAGTAAAACCATCCGCAGCTGACATTCCAGCTCCTATTCCTATGACTATCGCCTCAGCTTCTTCTATTAGCTGTGCTAGTTTTTCGGCATTGTTTTCTTCTAACTCTATAGCCTTCCAAGTCATTAATTTTTCTCCTCTTTTTCCATTAGCTCTTTAGCTAAAATCTCAATAATATTCTTTCTTCTTTCTATCGTTGGTACTAAAGGTATACACATCAACTCTTCTAATTCGAACTCCATAGCTAAGTTTTTAAGTTTTTCTATCACCGTTTCCTTCGTACCCCAAACTAAACGTGTTCTGTTCTTTTCTACTTTTTCTATATCCGCTTCACTTATCTCATAGTCTCTAGCTGTTTTTATACTAGGGAATCTGTCAAATTCTGTAAATTCTTTCTTGCCAAGAAGCCACACATCTAAACAGCGTACTAAATCTTTTGCTTCCTGTTCATCTTCCCCTATCGCTATAAATACAGCAACCACATCTTGGGGTGTTTTTTGTTGTTCACGCATTTTAGTACGATACGTATTTAAGCATCTTTTAGCTGTCTCTATATAATCTACAGCTTGATTAAAGAATAGACCATACACGTAATTTTGTCCTAGCTCCGCAGCTAGATTCGCACTTTTTTCACTAGTAGATAATAACCACATAGGGCTTACCTTCGCTTCCGGTGGTTGAACTAGTGTTTCAGTACCTGTAAGAAGTTCTAGTAATTCTCTACAGCTATCATTGTACTCTTCTCTTGTTATAGGTGTCGTATCCATCAACGTCTGAACTGCTTTGGTCCCAGGATTATTCCCTATCCCAAGATTCACCCTATTTGGATATAGAGCACTTAGAAGTTTGATCCATTCGCTAATTTTATACGGTGAATAGTGAGGAATCATTATCCCTCCTGAACCTATTTGTATCTTTTCTGTATTTTGAAGAAGGTGCAACATTAATAATTCTGGACTACTACTAGCAAGTGCTGATACCTGATGATGCTCAGCCATCCAAAAACGACTGTAACCTAGTTTTTCAGCTAGGCAAGCCAGTTCTGTACTTTCTTCTATAGCCTCTATCGCAGTCTTTCCTTCATCTACAATAGCATAATCTAAAATACTAAGTTTCATATTATTATCCTCTTATGTTTTACATTTATTTTATATTTGGGTCTGACTCAAAAATCATGATTTCGGAGAAATCGATTTTGACAGGTCAGCCAACTTCTTACATATTATTTAGATTTACATAAATTCTATCCTCTGTTTTTTATAGAGTTATTAAAAAATTTATCTATTCTCAAATTCATTTTTACCTTTTTATCTAGTAAATTATCTGATATAATTAATTGTAAGAAAACCTTTTCTGAAACTACGAATTTATTATAACACATTTTCAGTAAAAGTACACACACCTAGCACCATTACTTTAAAATTTTATAAAAAAATTATGGTGATTTAATCTATTTAACTTTTATAGATTTACATAAATAAAAGAGAAGTTACTACAGATTTTAGTACTGCATTTCTTATCACTTATATATTGGTTCTAGTTGTATGTTATTTTCATTACTTAAAGGGGTATTTTTTATGAAATCAAAATTATTAACACCTGTTAAATTAGCTAACGGAATAGAACTAGAAAATCGTTTCGTACTTTCTCCTATGACGACGAACTCTTCTACTGCCGAAGGATACATTACAGAGGAAGATCTTCTTTATGCCGAAAGACGAAAAAACACAGCACCATTACAGATTACCGGAGCCGCTTATATAAATCTTGAAGGTCAACTTTTTGAATACGGCTTTAGTGTTCATGATGATGCGTGTATTCCTGGACTTAAAAAAATGGCGCAAGCTATGAAGTCTGGTGGAGCGAAAGCTATCCTACAGCTAACACATGCAGGACGTTTCGCTAACCACTACGTTACTACTAATAAACGTGCTGTCGGTCCAAGCTATATGGAACTTAACTCACCTGTAGAACATATCGTTCACCCTCTTTCTATAGAAGATATACAAAAAATAAGAGAAGATTACAAGCGTGCTGCGAGTCGTGCTATCTCAGCTGGTTTTGATGGTTTAGAAATCTCTAGTGCCCAACGTCTTCTGCTACAGACATTTTTCTCTACCTTCTCTAATGAACGTCATGACGAATATGGAGTAGATACATTAGAAAATCGCTCTCGCTTCATCCTTGAAGTTTTTGAAGATGTATATGAAGTAATTAAAAAAGAAGCACCTAAAGACTTTATTTTCGGTTATCGTGCAACACCTGAAGAAACTCGCGGAGAAGAAGTTGGTTATACAGTTGAAGAATTTAATCAACTTACAGATTGGTTATTAGAACGAGTCCCTCTATCATATATGGCAATTGCCAGCTGGGGACAAAATATTTATCTAAATACGGTACGTGCAGAAGGTCCACATCACGGTCGCCTTATTAACGAAGTTGTCTACGAGCACTTAAATGGAAGAATTCCATTAATTGCATCAGGGGGTATCAATACTGTAGAAAAATGTGAAGCAGCTATACTGCATGCAGATATGATTGGATTATCTTCACCATTTGTCGCAGAACCAGACTTTGTAGAAAAACTGAAATCAAATCATATAGACGATATTAATCTAGATGTTGGGGTTGAAGACATAGATCGTCTAGCTATTCCAAAAGCCGCATTTAAAGACATCGTGCTAATGATGGACTACGGTAAGAGTTTACCTCAACACACTAGGGATGAATTCAGAAAACTAGAAGACAATTATTAATAATATATATTTTTAGAAGAATTTCAAAATTTCAGATTCGAACATCTTATTTTTTGGAATTCTTCTTTTATTTGATACAGATAAAAAAATCTATATTGCACACATATTCTTTTAAAAATTTAATGCATTTTATATTATTTTCAATATAAAATACACCTTAAATTCAAACTTCCTTTAGTTATAAAAATTAATATTTCAAGCTTTACATATTCTTTGTAACATAAATTTAATATTTAATTTTTTTTAACATTTAAATCCACTTATTAAGAATTATATTTATATTTTTATCAGAAAATACAATTTATTTATATCACTGTATTACTATGCTTACATCCTAACTTTCATTTTTTATTTATTCATTTTTTTATGCAATTTTATTTGTTTTAGAATTTTTAAAACATCAGTTTACTATACAGGTATTAAATTACATAACTTACCAAAGTCCTTGTTTTATAGTTTTTCTTCTAGTATAATAGAAATTATGAATACACTAATTGTCTCTGAAAGTTCTGTTTACAACTTCAAAACAAACATTTTAGAAACAAAGTCATTATTATATATTTTTTTAAAAAAGGGGATTTATTTTTATGGTAACAAAAAGAAAATATTCATTACGTAAATTTAAGGTAGGTGTAGCATCTGTCCTTGTTGGACTAGGTGTAGCGACTACTGGAGCAGCTGTAGCACATGCTGCTGAAACACAACCTGCAGCTGCTGAAACACAACCTGCTGGAGAAACTGGTACTACTAACGCATCTGGAACAGCTGAAACTCCTAAATCAGAAGTTACAAGTCCAGAAATTAAACAAGCTGAAGCTGATGCTAAAGCTAAAGAAGCTAAAGTTACTGAAGCTCAAGCAAAAGTAGACACAACTACTCCTGCAGCTAACGAAGCAGCTACTAAACTAGAAGCAGAGAAAAAAGAAGCTGCTGATGCTGATACTGCAAAAACTAAAGCAGAAGAAGCTAAAAAAACTGCTGATGATGAATTAGCTGCTGCTAAAGAAAAAGCTGCTGTAGCTAAAGCTAAAGCTGACGAAGAAGCTAAAAAAGAAGAGGATGCTAAAAAAGAAGAAGCAGATTCTAAAGACGCTCTATCAAAAGCTTTAGATCAATTAGAAAAAGATATCGATGCTAATGCTAAGATTACAAATAAAGAAGAAGCTAAAAAAGTACTAGCTAAAGAAGATGTACTAGCTGCTGTTGAAAAAGGTGATTTAAAAGCTGGTGATGTTCTTAAAGAATTAGCTGATGATAACGAAAAAGCTGAAGCTAATAAAGAAACTGAGAAAAAATTAAGAAATAAAGACCAAGTTGATAGTGCTACACCCGCTACAACTCCAGCTGCTGAAGCTAAAACTAAAGATGCTCTTCCTCAAGACATTAAAGCTGGAATCGATAAAGCTGAAAAAGCTGATGCTGCTCGTCCTGCATCAGAAAAACTTCAAGATAAAGCTGATGACTTAGGTGAAGAAATCGATGCTCTTAAAAAAGATACTGACGCTTTAAAAGCTGAAGAAGATAAAAAAGCTGAAGCTCTTAAAAAACAAGAAGATACATTAAAAGAAGCTAAAGAAGCATTAAAATCTGCTAAAGACAACGGTTCTTCTAGTGATATCGTTACTTTATTAGATAAAGCTGTAAAAGATATCGAAAAAGCTAAAGAAGCTGCACAAGACGCATTCGATAAAGCTGCTTCAGATACTCAAGCTTATGCTGAAGAACTAAACAAACTTACTGACGAGTACAATAAAACTCTAGAACAAGTAAAAGCTGCTAAAGAAGAAGAAGCTAAAAACCCACCTAAAAAAGAAGAACCAGCACCTGAAGCTCCAAAAGAAAAAACAGAAGCTGAAAAAGCTGCTGAAGCTAAAAAAGAAGCTGACGCTAAAGTTGCTGAATTAGAGAAAAAAGTTGCTGAAGAAGCTAAAAAAGTTGAAGAAGCTACAACTAAAGCTAAAAAAGAAGCTGACGATGTAACAGCTGCTGAAACTGCAAAAACTGCAGCAGACAAAGCTAAAGCTGATGCAGAAGCTGAATTAGCTAAAGCTAAAGAAGAAGCTGAAAAAGCAAAAACTAAAGTTGAAGAACTTAAAAAAGAAGAAAAAGACAACTTAGAAGCTCTTAAAGCTGCTTTAGATCAACTTGAAAAAGATGCAGAAGCTGAAATTAATAAAAATGCTAAAATCACTGACAAAGCTAAAGCTATCGAAGAAGCTAAAGCTGCAATTGGTAAAGACGCTTTACTAAAAGCTATCCAAGATGGTGTTATCACAGCTACTCAAGCTGCTAAAGAATTAGAAGATCAAAATACGACTGCTGAAGCAACTAAAGATCAAAATCCTCAAGCAGACGAAATCGGTGCTACAAAACAAGAAGGTAAAGCACTATCTGAGCTTCCAGCTGCTGATAAAGAAAAATTAGATGCTGCTTACAACAAAGAATCTAATAAACCAATCGTTAAAAAACTTCAAGATATCGCTGATGATATAGCTGAAAAAATCGAAAAATTAACTAAAGTAGCTGATAAAGACAAAGCTGATGCTACTGAAAAAGCTAAAGCAGTAGAAGAAAAAACTGCTGCATTAAATAAACAAAAAGAAACATTAGAAAAAGCTAAAACTGCACTTGAAACAGCTAAGAAAAACAATGCTGAGCAAGCTATTCAAGATGGATTACAAGATGCTGTAACTAAATTAGAAGCTGCTGTTGCTTCTGCTAAAACTGCAGCTGATGAAGCTCAAGCTAAATTCGACGAAGTTAATGAAGTAGTAAAAGCATACAAAGACGAAATTGACAAACTAACTGACGATTACAACGCAACTTTAGGTTATATCGAAAACTTAAAAGAAGTTCCTAAAGGTGAAGAACCTAAAGACTTCGCAGGTGGTGTAAATCCTAGCGATGCTCCTACTGATGACGCTAAACAACCTGACGAAGTTCCTACGGCTCCGAATGCTCCTGAATTCAGCGGTGGTGTTAACCCTAGTGACTCTCCATCTGGAGATAATGGATCTGATTTCAATGGTGGGGTAAATGATGCAACTCCTCCTACTGTAGCTGACGCTCCTGAATATACTGGTGGTGTTAATGCTGCTGAAGCTGCAGTAGCTGAAGAAAAACCTGAATTCACTGGTGGAGTTAACGCTGTTGAAGCTGCTGTTAACGAAGTTCCTGAATTTAAAGGTGGAGTTAACGATGGAGATGCTACAACTGTTCCTGGTAAACCAGACGGAGAAGCTCCAAAACCTTCTAAACCTGAAGCTTCTAACGGAGATGCCCTTGTACAACCAGAACTTCCTGCATTTGGTGCTAAAAACCCTGAAATCAAAAAAATCTTAGACGAATTAGAACAAATCGTTCAACAAATCAAAGATGGTGAAGAAAATGGCGCTGAACCTTACTATATCGAAGGATTAACAAAGAGATTCAACGACTTAGAAGAAGCATTAAATACTTTATTAGAAAACAAACCTGCTATCCACGAAGTACCAGCATTTGACTTAGCTAAACTTGGAACTGCTCAACCTTCTACACCTGGTGTAGACTTCGGACAAAAAGCTCCTGAAGTTAAAGAGCCAGCTAAAGTTGAAGCTAAAAATGAAAAATCATTACCAAACACTGGTATGAATACATCTAGCACTACAGCTCTAGGATTAAGCTTAATCGGATTAATCGGACTTGCTGTAAGACGTAAACTTTCTAAATAGGCAATTAGTGTATAAATAATTTTAAAGAGTATGGATTTTCCATACTCTTTCCCTTTTTACTTCATAAAAATAAGAGGAATCAGTATCGATTCCTCTTATTTACTTATAACTATTAGTTTTTCTTAGTTTTTAAAACACCTGATAATAGTAACATAAGCATTCTAAGTGCTGCTGTTTCAGCTTCTTTTTCACCTGTATTCAGTAATTT
This sequence comes from Gemella sp. 20925_1_85, assembly GCF_041433735.1. NCBI lineage: Bacteria > Bacillati > Bacillota > Bacilli > Caryophanales > Gemellaceae > Gemella > Gemella sp. 20925_1_85. The sequence continues at coordinate 42,478 of NZ_JAPWCC010000016.1, forward strand.
AATATTTTCTTTTTTATGAATTTCTGGTGTTGGTTTTTCTTCTAACTTTGAAACCTCTGGCGTTGCTGGTTTTTCTTATTTTATTCTTGTTAATCTTTTTACTGTGCTTTGAACAACATTTAAAGGTACCGCTTCTTTAGTAATAACACTAGTATCTAATCCAAACCATTTTTCTGGGGTTACTGTAATTTTTTTCAGTTTCAACCTTAATCCCATAATAAAATTATCAAATGAAGATAAGCCATTGCTGTTACCTAATACTTCTTCTATTAATACGAATCTAAAGTCTCCTACAGTTTCTGCTTTCCCTCTTAAGTTATACTTGGTTGGTTGCAATTCTAACTCTTTATCTTCTAATAAATCCGCGATTACCTGTCGCATAAACATATTAACCCTTTGATTCTCTCTGAATCCTAGATTAAAGGTAATTTTTAATATTTTTTTATCACTAAATTTAGTAACTTTGTACTCTCTTCTATAAGGTTCGTCTAGTACATTTATATGAACGAAGAAGTAGACATTTGCTCGTTTAGGTTGTTTATTCAAGATAGAATACAAGACTGCATAATCCACATCTTCCTCTTGCTTAGCCCCTGTTAAATATACTAGGTTTGTCGCATATTTTGGCACACTTTTATCCGTACTTAATTTCAACAACTGTTTCGTATAATTTTTTACAGTTAAATATTGACTCTCACGCTCTTTAATTTCTGTTCCTTTATACCAAATAAACATTATACTAAATATTAATAAAGCAATAATTACAGTTATATAACCACCATTTACGAATTTCAAACTATTTGCATATAGGAAAAACAGCTCCTCTATTCCGAAGAATAATAAGAAAATTAGCGCAAAAGTTTTTTTGTTTTTCACTTTGTATAGATATATACTTAACAGCAATGTTGTTACAAACATCGTTATACTAATACTTAATCCATACGCAGCTTCCATATTACTACTTGTTCTAAAAAATAATACTACACAGCTACTGCAGATAAATAATATTATATTAACCGCCGATACATAGACCTGACCTTTTAATTCTGTAGGATATTTTATCATTAATTTCGGGAAAAGGTTTAATTTTATCGCCTCTGATATTAGCGTAAATGATCCTGTGATTAAACTTTGGCTCGCTATTACCGCAGCAAGTGTCGCAAGTACTACCTGAAATACTATAAAACTATCCGGTACTATCGCAAAGAACGGATTTTTTATCGCGCTATAATTTGTTGATAACAGATACGCTGCCTGACCGAAATAGTTCGCAAGTAAGCATACCTTTACAGAAAACCACGCCATTCTGACATTTTTTCTACCGCAGTGACCTAAATCTACATATAAATCCTCGGCTCCTGATACACATAAAAATACCGCTCCTAATAGGACAAAAACACCAGGATAACTTATTAGCAACTGTAATGCATATTTAGGATTTACAGCTTTTAATATTTCAGGTCTAGTACTAATAGATTTCACTCCCCAAAATAATAGTGATAAAAACCATAAACTCATTATAGGTCCAAAGAGCGAACCTATTTTTTTCGTTCCAAAGCGTTGAAATGAAAAAATAAATACAAAAATTATAAGCACTAAGACAATTACATCATTGGTATTTATAGAAGGTATAATATCATGTAATCCTTCTACCGCAGATGTAACTGTGATTGCAGGTGTTATTATTCCGTCCGCAAGGAGTGTTGCTCCACCTATCATCGCTAAAAGTGCTACACTACGTCTTGTTCTATTTTTTATTAAAGCAAAAAGTGAGAATACCCCTCCTTCACCTTTGTTGTCAGCCTTCAGTGCTATCATTACATATTTCGTCGTAGTCTGTAAGGTCATTACCCAAAATATTAAACTAACAAAGCCTAGAACTAAGTTCTCACTCATCGTCGCATCAGCATTGTTAACAAATGATTTCATAACATAAAGAACCGAGGTCCCTATATCACCAAATATTATTCCTATTGTTATTATTACACCAAGAAAGGTTAATCTTGATTTATCCATATATTCAACCTCTTATATAATAAGTTAACATAAAATTACTTCTATAAAATCAGTAATTATATTCTAAATATAATTATATTCCTCTTATAATCAAAGTCAATAGTAAGTATCTTGAGTTTTTATCATTATATAAAAGAGATTTTCCTCTATAAAATCAATAAAAGTAATATTTAGAAAATTATTATTCTAGAAATATTTTCCACTTTATTATCAGTTTACATAATTTTTTTACTTTTAAGACATTATATTCTAAGAAAATATCACGATTAAAAAATTTGTATTTTACATTATTAGCTCTCCTACATTGACATAACACCTTAAATTTTTTCATTAAAAAATCAGTAATTTCTTGTTTTATAAAAACTACCAAAAACACCTTTAAATTAATTTTGAAAACTTTTACTTTTCTACTTTACAAATATATTTAAAATGTGTTAACATTAAGTTAAAGAAGATTTAACACATTAAATTTAAAGATAGAATATTTTTTAAAAAAGGGGTGCTATTATGCTAATAAAAAGTAAAAAAGTTTGGTCAAGCGGACAATTTCTTCCTCTTATTGTAGAAGTAGAAGATAAAAAAATTACTGCTGTTTATGATTATGATGCATTCGATAAAGTAGATTATGACTTTGGATCTAATCGTATTTTACCTGGTTTTATAGATGTTCATACTCATGGAGCTTATGGTTACGATACAAATGATGTTAACGAAGAGGGGCTTCGTAACTGGACTAAAAATATCGTTTCTGAGGGAGTAACATCATTTTTACCAACAACAATTACACAAACTGAAGAAGTTCTTCTAAAAGCTGTTGCGAATGTAGCAAAAGTATACGAAGAAGGTTATGAAGGTGCCGAAATTTTAGGTATTCACTTCGAAGGACCTTATCTTGATGTAGAAAAACGTGGTGCTCAGCCTTTAAGTTGTATCCAAACACCAAGCGTTGAACAATTTAAAAAATTCCAAGCAGCTAGTAAAAATCTAATTAGACTTATTACTATCGCATGTGAAAAAGACATCGACTACAAACTTACTAAATACCTTGTAAGCCAAGGCATTCGCGTAAGTCTAGGACACTCTGCTTGTAACTATAAAGAAAGTTACCTAGCATTCGCTAACGGTGCAACTTCACAAACTCACGTTTATAATGGAATGGTTGGTTTCCATCACCGTGACGGAGGTCAAGTAGGCTTCGCGTTTCGTGCACGAGATGCTTACGGAGAAATTATCTGCGACGGTATTCACTCTACTACAGATGCTTTAAACACATACTTCACAGCTAAAGGTCGCGATCACGGAATTATGATTACCGACTCATTATGTGCTAAGGGTTGTGGACGTGGTTCTTACATCTTTGGTGGAGAAAATATGGAAATATATGAAGATGGTAGTGCTCACCGCGATGACGGCCGTTTAGCAGGTTCTACACTTAGAGTTATCGATGGACTACGCGTTTTAATTGAGGATGCTTTAGTTCCTGTAGATGCTGCCATTAACTCTTGTACTAAAAACCCAGCAGAAATGTTAGGATTTGCTGATCGTAAAGGTAAAATCAAAGTTGGCTTCGATGCTGACCTTGTTGTTATTAGTCCTACATACGAAGTTCTAACAACATTCGCGCGTGGAGAAGAAGTTTATAAAAAAGAAGATTAAAAAGTAAGGGGTAATTCTATGAAATATTTAGTTTTTGATTCTAAACAAGAAGCTTCAAAAGAAGCGTACAAAATTTTAAGAAGTTTAATTGATGAAAATTCAACACTAGGTCTTGCTACTGGTGGATCACCTACAGGTTTATACGCAGAAATGATTGCAGACCATAAAGCAGGAAATTTTAGCTATAAAAATGTAAAATCTTACAATTTAGATGAATATGTAGGTATCAGCTATGATCACCCAGAAAGTTACCATAAATTCATGGAAACAAACTTATTCGATCATATTGATATAGAAAAAGAAAATACACATGTTCCTGACGCAAGTGCTGAAGATTTAGAAAGTGCTCTTAAATCTTACCAAGAAGCGCTTAATAATGCTAATATTGACGTTCAACTATTAGGTGTTGGTTCAAATGGTCATATCGGATTTAATGAACCAGGAACTTCTTTTGATACTGGAGTACATATTGTTGATTTAAAACAAGAAACAATAGAAGCAAATTCAAGATTCTTTAATAATGATATTAATCTAGTACCAAAACAAGCAGTAACTATGGGAATAAAAGATATTATGAAGGCTAAACACATAATCTTATTAGCTTTTGGTAAAGCAAAACAACAAGCGATTAAAAGTTTAGTAGCAGGTGAGGAAATAACTGAAGATATTCCTTGTACTGTTCTAAAAAATCACCCAAGTGTATATGTAATAGTAGACAAAGAAGCCGACTTTAAATAACAAAATTTGTGGGAGTGGCCCTCGACTAAACAAAAATCACTAGTCGAGCCCTCCCACTATAATAAATATATCGATGTAAGCGTTTGATTTTAAAAATAATAGGGAGGTACTAAAATATATGAGTACACAACTTAAATGGACAAATATAGCTACTGTAGCGGCTCAAAAAGGCTACGAAAATAATATTGGTACAGCAGGATTAGTTAAAGGAGTATTAGGCAATAAACTAATCTTCGGTGGTGGGGCTAACTTCCCAGGTGGACTTCCTGTAGATGGAGGAGTTAAAGTAAATCATAAAGATATATATCTATATGAAGAAACAGCTGACGGAGTAACTTTATTAGATCAAATTCAATTTGACTACCCTCTAGCATATGGGCCAAGTGCAGTGCATAACGATACACTGTACTACATCGCGAATAAAACCGAAACATCATCAGAATTATTAGCATTCACTGTTGTTGATAATAAATTAAAAGTTGAAGTAGTCGATACTCTTCCACTTACTGTAGAAAATGTTATCGCAAAAGTTAACGACAATAAACTATACTTCGGTATCGGATCTATTAATGGATCAAATAACAATGAACTATATGCATATGATTTAACAACTAAGAAATTTGAAGTATTCTCTGAATTTCCTGGGAAATTACGTAATCAAGCTGTAAGCTATGTACATAATAATGAACTTTATGTATATGGTGGAGGTGCGAGTGAAACTTATAACGATGGCTTTAAACTTAACTTAGAAACAAAAGCATGGACTCAACTTGCTGATGTGGTTATCGATAATGAAGAAGTATCTCTATTAGGTGCTGATTGGGCTCCATTAAATGACCATGAACTTCTAGTAATCGGTGGATTCAATAAAGATGTTTGGAAAGATGCGGTATTTAACTTAACAACATTACAAGGTGAAGATCACGCAAAATACCGTGATGCATACTTCAGACGTCCTGTAAGTGACTACAGATGGAATAAAAAAGAATTAGTATACAACTTAAAAGAAAACCGCTGGTACCAATTAGGAGAAATTCCTTTTGAAGCTCCTTGTGGACATGCTTTATTAGCTACAGAAACTAATATTTATTCAATCATGGGTGAAATTAAACCAGCAGAAAGAAAACCATATATCCACAGAACAAAAAAATAAATAAAAGAACTACTTAGCAAATAAATGTTAAGTAGTTCTTTCTTTATTAATCATATATGAAATTATACTATTAAAAAAATAATACATTTATTTATTAGTATAATCTACGTAAAAAAAGAACCTTCCAAAAGGAAGGCTCTCACTGTTGCCTGGCAACGTTCTAGTCTCACAGGGCGTAAGCCCAACTACATTCGACGCTAAAGAGCTTAACTTCTGTGTTCGGTATGGGTACAGGTGTGTCCTCTTCGCTATCGCCACCAGACGAAAACTTCATATACATATTATATCATCTTTTTTCT
>NZ_JAPWCC010000017.1:0-44222 GCF_041433735.1 Gemella sp. 20925_1_85
AATTTTAAAAATATTTATTCAAACTTTATTTATTTTTAAATTTGTGGTAGTATTATATGTGATATAAAATGTAAATATAGAGATGGAGGAAACAACTTGGAAAAGATAGTCGTTAAAGGTGGAACACCTTTAATAGGAGAAGTACAAGTTTCTGGTGCGAAGAATGCCGCTTTACCAATTTTAGCTGCAGGTTTATTAGCAACAGAGGGTACAAGTAAATTTTATAATGTTCCTAAGTTATCAGATATTAAGACAATAGGATTATTATTTGAAAGTCTAGGAGTAAAGGTAGATTATAGACCAGAAGAAAATACTTTAGAAATGGATGCAAGAAAACCTTTACTAACAGAGGCTTCATTTGAATTCGTTAGTAAAATGCGTGCTTCATTTTTAGTTTTAGGACCAATGTTAGCACGTGAAGGAAGTGCAAAAGTAGCGATGCCTGGAGGGTGTTCAATTGGAAGTAGACCTATTGATCAACACTTAAAAGGGTTTGAAGCACTAGGAGCTACAATTATTCAAGATGCTGGTTTTGTTGAGGCAAGAGCAGAAAAAGAATTAGAAGGAACAACGATTTTCTTCGATTTCCCAAGTGTGGGTGGTACTCAAAACGTTGTTATGGCAAGCTGTTTAGCAAAAGGAAAAACTACTATTGTTAATGCAGCTCAAGAGCCAGAAATCGAGGATATGATTAACTTCCTAATTAAAATGGGAGCTAAGATTGAAGGTAAAGGAACATCTGTTTTAGTTATTGAAGGAGTAGAAAAATTAGTAGGTACTGAATATACAGTGATGCCTGACCGTGTAGAAGCTGCTACATACATGATTGCAGCAGCAGCAACAAAAGGCGATGTGCTAGTTAAAGGTGCGCCTTATAAAGATAATGTTGCCTTAGTAAGTAAGATGCGTGAAATGGGCGTTAACATAGAAGTAGTTGATGAAACGTCTATGCGTGTAAGTAATAAACTAGAAAGTTTAAGACCGGTAGATGTTAAGACGTTACCTCACCCAGGATTCTTAACAGATATGCAGTCTATTATGTGTGTATTAACATTATTGGCTGATGGTACTAGTACTATTACTGAGACTGTTTTTGAAAATAGATTTATGCATGTTGAAGAGTTACGCAGAATGAATGCGAAGATTAGAATTGAAGGTAGAAGTTCACTAATCGAAGGACTACCTCATTTAGAAGGAACTACTGTTAAAGCAACGGATTTACGTTCTGGAGCAGCTCTTGTCATCGCTGGTTTAATGGCTACAGGAACTACTAAAGTTATTGATATTTACCACATTGATAGAGGTTATGTAGACATCGAAGAAAAAATGAGAAAACTAGGTGCAGATATTCAAAGAATAGATGAGTAGGAATTTATTATGAAATCAAATGATAAATTAGTAAGGTATTTGCGAAACATAGCCTTAATGATCATAATATTTTATATTGGATTGTTATTAGGGTATACTATATTAGGTAAGGGCAGTCTTTTCGATGCTTTAAGTTTAAAGCCGATAAGACATATTAAAGACATTATATACAATTAGGAGGAAATGAAGATGGCAAATGATTTATTTGTAGAACTTCAACAAAAATTAGAAGGGAAAAATGTACGTATCGTACTACCAGAAGCATATGATGAGCGTGTATTAGAGGCGGCTGTTAAATTAGGCGCTACTAGTTATGTTAAACCTGTGTTAGTTGGGAAAAAAGAAAAAGTAGAAGAAATCGCTAAAGGATTATCTTTAGATGCTTCTAACCTAGAAGTTATCGATCACGAAAACTACGAAAAATTAGAAGAATTAGTTGCTAAGTTTGTAGAACGTCGTGCAGGAAAAGTAACTGAAGAAAAAGCTCGTGAATTATTAAAAGATGTTAACTACTTCGGAACTATGTTAGTATACACTGGTGAAGTTGAAGGATTAGTATCTGGAGCAATTCACTCTACTGGAGACACTGTTCGTCCAGCATTACAAATTATTAAAACAAAACCAGGAACAAAACGTACAAGTGGTGCATTCATCATGAGTAAAGAAGACAAACGTTATGTATTTGCTGACTGTGCGATTAACCCAACATTAGATGCTGAAGGATTAGCAGAAATCGCAATCGAAAGTGCTAAAACAGCTAAAAGCTTCAACGTTGATCCAAAAGTAGCAATGTTAAGTTTCTCAACTTTAGGTTCAGCTGTTACTGAAGATACTACTAAAGTAGCAGAAGCTACTAAGTTAGTTAAAGAAAATGCACCTGAATTAGCGGTAGAAGGTGAATTACAATTCGATGCTGCAGTTGTACCTTCAGTAGCTAAATTAAAAGCTCCTAATTCAAAAGTACAAGGGGATGCTAATGTATTTGTATTCCCAAGCTTAGAAGCTGGTAATATTGGATACAAAATTGCTCAACGTCTAGGTGGGTTTGAAGCTGTAGGACCAATCTTACAAGGATTAAACGCTCCTGTAAATGACTTATCTCGTGGATGTAATGCAGAAGATGTATACAAACTTTCATTAATTACAGCTGTTCAAGCTTTAGAAAAATAAGATTATAATTATAAAGGGGCTGACTCAAAAGTCCTAAATTTGAACAAAGTGTATATGATAACTCATAGACGCAGTGGTTTATTGATATCTAAATTCGCTTTATAAAAGCTTTTTAGGTATCTAATAAACTGTGCGGGGGTGACTCGACAAAATCGATTTCTTTGAAATCGCGATTTTTGAGTCACTCCCTTTTTTAGTTTTATCCATGGCATTATTAGTAGTATTTAAAGAGTATACATAAATTTAGTTTTATTGTATAAAAATACTGTTGACTATATTTGAATATTTTGTATGTTCTAGTCTTTATAATTGCATTTATACCAACTTTTATGGTATTATAATATGATGTATAAATATGGAGGTAAACATGGTTGCAATAGAATCAAAAGATGATTTATATGTTATTAATTTGTTAGAAGATTTTGATGAATTTTATTTAGAATTAGAAAAATATGCCGAAGAAAATAGAGTACCTATTATAGATAAAATAGGGATAAGATTTTTAATTCAGATGCTTAAAGTAAAAAAAGCTAAGAATTTATTAGAAATAGGAACGGCAATCGGATATACATCTATTAAATTAGCCGAAAAAATAGGATGTAATGTCACAACTATCGAGCGTGATGATAAGATGTATAATCAAGCAAAAAACAACATAGAAAAGAGAAATCTAACTAATAAAATAACATTACTTCATGCTGATGCATTAGAACTTCAAGATGAAGTAGTGGCAAATGCCCCATATGATGTAGTATTTATCGATGGTGCTAAGAGTCAAAGTAGAAAGTTTTTTGAATTATATGAACCATATTTTGCTGAGGATGTTGTAGTTATTACGGACAATGTGCTATTCAAAGGGATGGTTGCCGATCCAAGTATTATTAAACACAGTAGAGATTTAAAACAACTTTCTAGAAAAATTAATAATTACAATGAATGGTTATTAAAACATGAAAACTATGAAAGTGTAATACTACCATTTGGAGATGGGATAACTATAACAACAAGAAAATAAAATTATAGAACTGTGAAGTTAGTATATTTTATTAAGAGAGGATAAAAAATGACAGTAGAGTTAGTTGTAACACCGAAAAGTATTGATCATATTTATGAACTGATAAATGTAGGAGCTGATAGTTTCGTTATCGGTGAAGAAAAATATGGATTACGTCTTGCTGGTGAATTTAAGAGAGACGAATTAAAAAAAGCTATTGAGATTATACACCAAGCAGGGAAAAAAGCATATGTTAGTGTAAATGCAATATTTCATAATGAGCATATAGATGACCTAGTTGATTATTTACATTATTTATCAACACTAAATGTAGATGCTCTAATATATGGAGAACCAACAATTATAACAATTTTAAGAGAAGAAAATCTTGATTTTAAACTTCAATGGGATCCACATACATTAGCTACGAATTCTTTCTCATGTAATTATTGGGGGAAACGTGGAGCTTATAGAACATGTCTTTCAAAAGAATTAACTATTGATGAAATTCTTGAAATTACAGAAAAAAGTGAATATGAGATTGAAGTACAAGTTCAGGGAATGCTTTGTATGTTCCAATCTGTAAGGAAATTGGTGGATAATTATTTTATGTATAGTGGTAAAGAGAAGTATATTGAAGAATATAGTAATTCTAAGAAACTATTCCTATACAGTCAAGATAGAAATGAACGCTATCCAATTTTTGAAGATTCGAATGGGACACACATCATGAGTGCAAATGATATCTGTGCGATAGAAGAATTAGATCGTCTAATCGAAGCAGGGGTAACTGCATTTAAGATTGAAGGTGTTTTAAAAGATGAAGATTACATCACAGAGGTTGTAACTATTTATCGTGATGCTATTGATCTTTATTATGAAGATAAAGAGGCATACGAAGATGAAAAACAAGATTTCTATAACGATATAGAAAGAATTAAACCAAAATATAGAGAAGTAGACTTAGGGTTCTTCTATAAGAAAACTATGTACTAGTCTATTCTTGAATTTTATAAAAGGGTAAGGTTTCCTATATAAAACCTAATAAAAAAGACAAGGAGGATGGGTCATACTTGAATGTGACCTTAACTTATGGCGATACCAAATATTTCAGAAATTAGAGACGGTAAGAGAGTAATAACGAAAAAACCAGAATTACTGCTTCCAGCAGGGAATTTAGAAAAATTAAAAATAGCTATTCATTATGGAGCAGATGCTGTGTTCTTAGGAGGGCAGGAGTTTGGGCTTCGTAGTAATGCGGACAACTTTACAATTGAAGAGATTAAAGAAGGTTGTGAATTTGCAGCAAAATATGGAGCTGACATTTATGTTACAGCGAACATTATTGCTCACGATGAGAACTTTGAAGGATTAGATGAATTCTTAATGGCACTTCAAGATGCAGGAGTAAGAGGAATTATCGTAGCGGATCCATATATCATTGAAAGATGTAAAGCTGTAGCTCCAAAAGTAGAGGTACATATCAGTACACAACAATCAATCTCAAACTATAAGGAAGTTAGATATTGGGAAAGTGAAGGAGTGCACCGCGTAGTACTAGCTCGTGAAACAGGATATGAAGAAATTAAAGAAATTCGTGAAAAAACAGATGTTGAGATTGAGATGTTTGTTCACGGTGCAATGTGTATAGCGTATTCTGGACGTTGTACATTAAGTAACTACATGACAGCTCGTGATAGTAACCGTGGAGGTTGCTGTCAATCATGTCGTTGGAATTATGACCTTTATGAAGAAGGAACTGATGAAGATACTAAATTATTCGATGAAGGTGCAAATCCTTATGCGATGAGTCCAAAAGATTTAACATTAATTGAAGCAGTACCAGAGATTATTGAATTAGGTATTGATTCGTTAAAAGTTGAAGGTCGTATGAAATCTATTCACTATGTAGCAACAGTTGCAAGTGTATATAGAAAACTAATCGATGATTATTGTGCAGATCCAGATAATTTTGAGATGACACCAGAATATAAATTAGAATTATATAAATGTGCTAACCGTGATACTGCGATGTCATTCTTCTATGAGATTCCTAAGTATTCTGAACAAATGTTTGGAAACGAAGGTGGTAAGAAAACAAACTATGACTTTGTTGGGCAAGTTCTTCACTATGATGAAGAAACTCAAATTGCAACAATTCAACAACGTAACTTCTTTAAAACTGGACAAGAAGTTGAATTCTTTGGACCAGAGATTGATACATTTAGACAAGTTATCGGAGAAATTTACGATGAAGATGGTGAATTACTAGATGCAGCAAGACACCCACTTCAAATTATTAGAACAAAATTAGACTCTAGAGTATTTAAAAGCAATATGATGCGAAAGGAAATGGGACGCTAATGGCTACAAAAAGACCAAAAATTATCGGTATTGTTGGAGGAAGCGGTAGTGGTAAAACTACTGTTACTAAAAGAATTATAGACGAGCTAACTCAAGATAAAGTGGCTTTAATCGAGCAAGACTATTACTACAAAGATCAAAGCCATATGACAATGGATGAAAGAGTTAAAACAAACTATGATCACCCTAGTGCATTTGATAACGAGTTACTGTATAATCATTTATTAGAATTAATCGATGGAAAAGCTGTTGAATTACCAGTATATGATTATGTAAATCATACTCGTAGTAAAGAACAAAAACATCAAGAACCTAAAGATGTAATTATTATCGAAGGTATGTTTGGTCTTTATTCAGAGAAATTACGTGAATTAATGGATATTAAGATTTTTGTTGATACACCGAGTGATCTACGTATTTTACGAAGATTATTACGTGATATTAATGAGCGTGGAAGAACTGTAGAATCAGTTATTAATCAATACTTAGTGTCAGTTAGACCGATGCATGAAAAATATATTAAACCAACTAAACAATATGCTGATATTATTGTTCCCGATGGTGGATATAATGATATAGCGATTGATATTTTAATAACAAAAATCAAATCGCTACTAGCAAAATAATAAAAAAAAAGATATAATATAGAGTAGACTAAAAAAAGGAGTATCACTATGGCTTTAGAAGAAAAATTAGAATATCAAATGACCCAAGAAGGTTATGACAAACTTGTTGAAGAATTAGAACACTATAAAAAAGTAAAACGTCCAGAAGTAATTGAAAAAATTAAAATTGCACGTAGTTTCGGGGATTTATCTGAGAACTCTGAGTACGATGCAGCAAAAGATGAACAAGGATTCATCGAGCAAAGAATTTTAGAGATGGAACAAATGATTCGTTATGCTGTTATTATCGAATTAGATGAGAAATCAAGCACAATTCGTTTAGGTAACAAAGTAACTTATCAAGAACTACCAGACGGGTTAACAGAAACTTACAAAATCGTAGGTAGTGCTGAGGCTAATCCATTTGAATACAAAATTTCAAATGAATCTCCAGTGGCACAAGCTTTATTAGGAAAAGAAGTTGGAGACATTGCAAAAGTTTCATTACCAACAGGGCCAGAAGATTCAATGGATATCAAAATTCTAGCGGTAGAATAGTATTATGATAGCATTAATCGGTGCAATGCCAGAAGAAGTGGCTATAATAAAAGAAAAAATAGAAAATTTACAAGAGAAAAAAATAGCACATGTAAAGTTTTATGAAGGTAAATATGAAGGACGCGATATTGTTCTTATGTTAAGTTTACCAGGGAAGGTGAATGCTGCTATTGCTACAACTTTATTATTAGATCACTATAAACCAGAATATGTGATTAATATAGGAACATGTGGTGCCTTACAAGGTGATATGGAAATTGGGGACATGATCGTTGCTACAGAAGTAAGACATTTTGATGTTGATGCAACAGAGTTTGGCTATGAAATTGGTCAAGTACCACAAATGCCAGCAGCGTATAAGAGTGATGAAGAGTTGCAAAAACTAGCTTCAGATATAAGTTTACCAGATCATAATATTCATTTTGGTTTAGTGGGTACGTCAGACTCATTTATCTCTAATAAAGAGTTGAAAAAAGGAATATTGAAAAACTTTCCTAATATGCAAGTAGTTGAAATGGAAGCAGCAGCGATTGCTCAAACTTGTTACCAATTTGGAACAAAATTTATAGTTTGCCGTAGTGTAAGTGATAAAGCAGAAGAAGGAACTCGAGTTACTTTTGATGAATTCTTACAAATAGCTGCAGTAAATTCATCTATATTAACTACAGAACTAATAAAAAAACTTTAAAATTAATTATAAATCAGCAAAGGAGAGCAAAAAGCTTTTCTTTGCTGTAATATTTATGTGAAGTAGGAGGGAAAGTATGATAACTATATTATCGAAATTATTTTTAATATTAACATCTGAAAAACTTCCGAGTTATACTTTGAAATCAATTAAAAGTGGAGGATATACAAAAGAAGAATTAGATATAATCTGTAAAATTGTGAAAGATGATTATACAAGATATAAAAAAGGTTTCAAAGTAGCAGTAGTAATGGTATTTTTTACAACTACATTCATATTATTCCTCGGATTATATCAAAGAGCCCCTGGAGCGTTTTTAATTGATATGTTGATTTTGTATATTGTGATATTTACATTGATATTTATGTTGATTTATGTACAAAAAGTCAATAAAATTCGAAAAACATTTTTAAAAGCGGTGAAAAAAGGTTATCCAGAATTATATAATGAATATGAAGATAAGTTACATGAATATGTAGATTAAAAAATATTATAGTCATAATTTTATGTAATTAATTGTATTGAAAAAAAAGTTATAAAATGTTAATATAAAGTAGATAAATATTATATAAGGAAAAGAAAATGAAAAATATTACTGAAAGAAGATCCTTTAATTATTTGAAGAACTTAGTTCAGATAAGTTTGGGATTATTGATATTTTATTTAATTTTTTCCTATTTTAAAAAAGAGATAGTTAGTTTAGACTTCAAAAAAATACATCATCTCACTCTAACTATAGGAGAGATGAAATTTTTAGTGGTTTTATTAAGTGGTCTATTAGGTATAAGTATTTTATGTTTATATGATTATTTTGTTCTAAAGGCTATTAATTTAACGAAAAATATGTCTTCATTCCGTATTTTTAAAATTAGTTTTATGACTAACACATTAAATATGGTACTAGGTTTTGGTGGCTTTATCGGTGCCGGACTTAGATATTATATGTATAAACCATATACAAAAAACGGAAAAACATTAGTTACTGCAATAGGGATGATTCTTATTTCTATGCTTTCTGGAATCAGTCTATTGTCAATTTTTGTAGTATTAAATGTCTTTCCAGGACAAGCGTTATATGCTAATAATAATATCTTTTATTATTCATTAATATTGATGTCTTTATTTTTACCACTATATCTATTTTTTAATTTGAGAAAACCAAGAATTAGAACGGATAGATACTTAAGTGTTAAATTGACAGTAATTTCTTTTTTAGAATGGGTATTTGCAGCCCTTATTATTCTTATGATTCTTTATTTTTATACGGGAGATTTAGTAGCTGATAAGGAATTACAGATAATGGGAGTTATAATAGTAGCATCAATAGTAGGCTTATTAACTATGATTCCAGGAGGATTAGGTACTTTTGATACTTTAGTTCTTATCGGACTTAAAAATTTGGGTATAAATCCAGAAATTATAGGTGCGACAATTATAATATACAGATTGTCATATTATGTTGTTCCTTTTACTATTGGATGTTTTATGTTCCTAACTGAAGGAATTAGAATGATAAAAGATAAATTTAAGAGAGGAGAAAAGTTATGATTACGACGATAATTTATGCGATAGTTGCCTATTTTATTGGAAATGTTATGGGTGGAAAATTATTAGAAAAGATTTATAAAGAAGAATTTACTAATAAAGGCTCTGGTAATGTTGGGGCAAGAAATGCAGGACGCGTTTTAGGTCCTAGATCGTTTTTATTTGTTTTAGCAGTAGATTTTTTCAAAGGATTTTTTGTGGTTATATTACTGAAAATATTAGATGTTGATCAAAAAATTATATATATTTGCATAGTATTAGTATTATTAGGTCACATAAAACCTATTATCTTTAAGTTTAAAGGTGGTAAAGGGGTTGCGACATTCTTTGGTTGTTTAGCAGCATTATCATTAAATTTATTCTTAATCTTAATACTTTGTACATTAGTTATAGCTATTATCGTAAAAAGTTTAACAATTGGGTTTTATTCTAGTCTTCCATTTGTAACGTATATAAACTATGTAGAAAATCCATCATTTATAATACTAGGAATTTTTATACTAGCAGTTCTATTGATAAGTGTAGTAGCTGTAAAAGATATAGAAGATTCATTCAATAAATATTTTAGTGCAAGAAAAATTAAGAAATCAGTTCGATAGTGAGCTGATTTCTTTTTTTGTTATTTAGAATTGTTTTTTCGTAGTTCTTTTCTTATAAGTAGAGTACGTTTAAAACAAATTATCGCATATAATAAAAGAAAAATCACAGAAGTTATATAGGCAATAGTAAAGTAGTTTTCTACTTTTTCAATTTTATAGGTAAAACTAACAATGTATGGTATTATTACTGCAAAAGTGTAAAAAATACGCTCATATTTTAAAAGATTCAAGATTTTATTTGTTTTTATTGATAACTTATTTTTTTCTTGAAAATATCCAATAATACTAGCGCATATGATTATTGGAATAGTTGAATAGAAATAGAAGATATTTTTTGTATAAAGAAATGTAGTTAATAGTATAATAAAAATAAGTAAAGTGATGATTAAGTATTTTTTATATTTCATATAATTTCCTCCCTTTTTTATATGAAAATTAGTATATTAAGAATTATAAAAGAAGAATTGGATAAGTTTTAAGTCCTTTATTTCAATTTCATTATAACATAATAAGCACAAGTAGAATAATATTATATATCATATTTTATATAATTTTATTCTAAGAGAGATTTTCAACTATAAAATGCAGATAATTTTTCAAGTATAGGCATTGAAGGTGTTATATCCGTGTTAAATAAATAAATTATCTAGAAAGAAGTCTTGAAGTAATTTATGGCGTTTTAATTAATAATTTGTGTTGATTTAAGTGATTTTAAAGTTAATAATATATAATATATTCATCTGATAAATTAAAAGAAATAAAAAATAGGAGATTTTTCATATGTCGTTAAAGAAGATAGCGAAGTTATTAGCGAATAAAAAAGTTAGAAGGATTGCATGGATGTTAATAAGTCATCCTAAATTTATAAAGATGCTGAAGAATAATATAAAAAGAAGATAAAACGAAGAAAATACATTTCAAAGAATATAATTCAACATGCTTATTGAATAATAAATTGGTATCAATCTTCATACACTAGAGTAGTATTTATAGATATTCTTTATGTTAATTCAAATCCGACCTCATTACGATTTAAGAATGTGTAAATCGTAATAGTTACTTAAGACGAGAATCTATTGACTTGTTATATAAAACATAATAAAATTTAACTATAGAATAATTAATTAAACAATACGGAGGCGATTAATATGAGTAAATGTGAATGTGAACACCACTGTCACTGTCATGATGCAGTAGAAGATTGTAAATGTGGAAACTGTGTTGAAGGAACATGTGAATGTAAAGAAGGTTGTGCTTGTGGATGCCATAATGCAAAAGAAGATTGCGAATGTGGAAACTGCAAAACAGGAGAATGTCATTGCGATAAGCATGCTGCATAATATTCCTATAAAAAAAGAGATCTGGTATTTTACCAAATCTCTTTTTTTATTAACTTAAAATTATCTAAGTGTAATTAGAAGGTTAAGTACTCCTGCAAGAACAAGAAGTATAACACTCCATTTAATTGTTTTAGCGAAGATTTCGCTATCTCTGTTAACTAATCCAACGGCTGCTGCTGCAACTGCGATAGATTGAGGAGAGATCATTTTAGCGATAGCTCCACCAATGATGTTTGAAGCTACAAGCAATGAAGGGTCAACTCCAATTTGAGTTGCTGTAACATGTTGTAATCCAGCAAATAGAGATCCACTGTTAACAACAGATCCTGTTAAGAATACCCCAATCCATCCTAAGATAGGAGAGAATAATGGGAAGATTTTACCTGTGTTAGCAAATGCTAATCCTAATGTTGATGACATTCCTGAATATGTTGAAATGTAAGCAAAAGCAAGTACAGAACAGATTGTTAAGATTGGACCCCATAATTCAACAGCTGTTTCTCTAATTGTAGAAATAACAATACGACTGTTAACTCTAAAAATAATGATTGTTAGAACTGCAGCAAGGACAATCGCTGTTGTAGTCGAAGTAAATGGAGCAAAACTAAATACTGCTTTAATTGGAGTAGCTTGTTTTACAATAGGAGCAACACGTGCAACTGTACCATCGATATAGTATGGGAAGTTGAAAATTAGTGAGTTTAAAGCTCCCGCTGCTTGACCTGTTTTAGGATTTGCAGGTTGGATTAGTTGTTTGAAGAATCCAGTGTTTAGTAAAGTAACGAATAGTGTTAAAAGAATGAACGGTGTCCATGCTCTAACAACTTCTTTACCAGTTAAAACTTCTTTATCATGAGAAATTTCTTTAGTTTCAGCTGTAAGTTGTTGTTTTGGTTGCCAGAATCTTAAGAATATGATTAAAGCAAGTAAACTCACGATAGCTGAAGAAACGTTAACAAGTTCTGGTCCTACGAAGTTTAAGAAGATGAATTGAGTAATAGCAAATCCACCACCAGAAACTATAATTGCAGGGAATGTTTCTTTGATACCTTTGAAACCATCTACCATAAAGACGATTAAGAAGGCGATAATAACAGTAACAAGACATAAGATTAATGAAGTGTTTTTACCAAGAGTTAATGCATCTAAATCTGTTAAAGTAGCTGGAACAGTTACTGGGATACCCATCGCTCCATACGCACCACCAGCGATATTAGCAACTAAACAAATTGCAGCAGATTGTAATGGTTTGAAACCTAAACCTACTAAAATTGCAGCTGTAATAGCAACCGGTGCACCAAATCCTGCAGCACCCTCTAAGAAAGCGTTGAATGAGAATGCGATTAAAAGAACTTGAATTCTTTTATCTGGTGAAATAGATGAGATACTTTGTTTCATTACATCGAAGAATCCCATTTTAACTGTTAATTTGTATAAGAAGATTGCAGCAAGAACGATACTAGCAACAGGCCATAAACCTGAAACGATACCTTGTTCTGCAGCCCCTGCAATTTTATCAACAGGCATCTTATAACATACAGCAGCTACGATAGCTGCACTAAGAATACTTAAACCTCCGGCTGTATAACCTTTAAGTTTAAAAACTACTAATGAAATTAAAAATATAACTATAGGAAGAGCAGCAACAGCAGCAGATAACCAAATATTACCCATTGGATTGTACTGTTGTTCCCAAATAGTATTAAGAATCATTATAATTCCTCCTAAATTGAAAATTTGTATAAAATAATTATATATAAAATACTGTACTAATGCAAGCTATTAAACTACATTTTCATGAGATTTTCAAAAATATAATGTTTACATAGTTTTAAGAAATTAATCGAATATATTCAATTTTTTAATTAAAATGAGCATCTTTAAAGGTTAGTAAACGTTCCAAGTAATTTATAAAATGAAAAGATGAAAAAATATTAATTATTAAAAAAAATTTCTATATAAAAAATAGAGAAATAGTATAATTTTTATTTTTAAAAATCTGTATCTATATATTTTTCATTTTATTACGACAGGTTGTAAAGAATAAAGTATATATGGTGTATAAGGAAAAATGCTTTCTTTTAAACTGTGCTAATACAGTTGAAGTTTATGTTGGTATGTGAAATGAATAATATTACTGAGATAAATATTATTATTTTATTGTGATTATAGATTTGACATTTTTCGTGAAAAATAGTATATTAATAGTGTAATATATGATTAATAAATAATTTATATACATTTAATATATATACAAACTTTGGAGGTTATTATGGTAAAAACATCAAAAGATTTAACTAAACAAGAGCATTTAGAAATGTACGAACTAATGCAGCTTATTAGAGATTTTGATATGGAGTTGAGTAAACTATACTCTCGTGGTTTAGTTCACGGTATGACTCACTATTCAGTAGGAGAAGAAGCAGCAAACGTTGGTGCTATTTATCCATTAAGAAAAGAAGACTTAATGTTTTCTAATCACCGTGGTCACGGTCAAACAATTGCAAAAGGAATTGAAATTGATCGTATGATGGCGGAAATCCTAGGTAAAGAAACAGGTCAGTGTAAAGGTCGTGGAGGAAGTATGCACATTTATGACCTTGAACAAGGAAACATGGGATGTAATGGTATCGTTGGTGGAGGACACGGTCTAAGTACTGGTGCTGCCCTAGCTCAAAAAATGAAAAAAACAGGTAACATTGTTATTTGTTGTATGGGTGACGGAGCTACTAACGAAGGAAGTTTCCACGAATGTTTAAACATGGCTTCTAACTGGGATTTACCACTTATTTTCTACGTAATTAACAATAAATATGGTATCTCAATGGCTCAAGAAAGATGTATGCGTGTTAAAGAAATTACTGAACGTGCAGCTTCATACAGAATCAAAGGTATTCACGTTCCAGACGGAAACGATGTATTAGCAGTATATGATGCAATGCAAGAAGCTATTGAACACACTAGAAGTGGAAAAGGACCTGTTTTAGTAGAAGCAGTGTCTTACAGATGGTTCGGACACTCTGCATCAGATGCAGGTAAATACCGTAGCCGTGAAGAAGTAGCTGAGTGGAAGCTTAAAGATCCTAACGTAAAATATAAAAACTACTTATTAGAAAACGGAATTGCTACAGAAGAAGAATTAAAAGAAATCGAAGATAGATCAAAAGCAACTATCGATGATGCTGTAGAATTTGCGAAAGAATCACCATTTGCTGATGGTGCAATAGCGTTCCAAGATAACTACGCTGACTAATATTTTAAGTTAAAATAATTTTAAATAATATTTTATATAATAGGAGATTAATAGTTATGACTAAAGAAACAAAAATTATGACAGTTCGTGAAGCCATAAAAGAAGCTATGACTCACGAAATGCGTGAAGATGAAAATGTATTTTTAATGGGTGAAGATGTTGGTATCTTCGGAGGAGACTTCGGTACTACAGTTGGTATGTTAGAAGAATTCGGTTCAGAACGTGTTATTGATACACCAATCAGTGAAGCAGCTATTTGTGGAGCTGCTGCAGGGGCTGCATCAGTAGGTATGCGTCCAATCGTTGACGTAACATTCATGGACTTCGTAACAATCGGTATGGATGCAATTGTTAACCAAGCTGCACCAATGCGTTACATGTTAGGTGGAGAAGTACAAGTGCCAGTTACATACCGTTGTGCATCTGGATCAGGAACAGGAGCTGCTGCTCAGCACTGTAAAGCGTTAGAAGCATGGTTCTGTCACATTCCAGGTCTTAAAGTAGTAGCACCAGGTACTCCTGGAGATGTTTACTCAATCTTAAGAGCTGCAATCAGAGATAACAACCCAGTCATCTACATTGAACCAAAAGCGTTATTCGGACGTAAAGGTGAAGTAGAAGTAGGTAAAATTGGTGTGATCGGTAAAGGTGACATCAAAGTAGAAGGATCTGATGTAACATTAGTATCTTGGGGAAGAATGTTAGAGCGTAGCTTAAAAGCAGCTGAAGAATTAAAAGAAGAAGGAATCTCAGTAGAAGTTCTTGACCCAATTACATTAGTACCACTAGATACTGATCTAATTGTAGACTCAGTTAAGAAAACTGGAAAATTAGTAGTATGTCACGACTCATTCAAAACTGGTGGATTCGGTGGAGAAATCGTTGCTCGTATCGCAGAAAGTGATGCATTTGATTTCTTAGATAGCCCTATTTACCGTGTTGCTGGTGCTGACACACACATTCCATCAGCTAAAAACTTAGAAAAATTAGTTGTACCTGATGTAGAAGACATCAAAGAAACTATTAGAAAAGCTGTAAACAAAAAATAAAAATTTAGTTAGTGAAGGATGTGAATAGAATATGGCAGTAGAGGTAATAATGCCAAAAGCCGGTAGTGAAATGGAAGAAGGCGAAATCGTACAATGGTTTAAGCAAGAAGGTGACGAGGTAAAAGAAGGTGAAATTTTACTTGAAATCGTAACAGATAAAGTAAATATGGAAGTTGAAGCTGAAGCAAGCGGAACAATACTTAAAATCGTACACCCAGCTGGATCAGTTGTACCAGTAGTTCAAACTATCGCATGGATTGGACAACCTGGAGAAGCTGTACCTGGAGCTGGAGCAGCACCTGCAGCTGCAGCTGCACCAGTAGAAGAAGCTGTTGTTGAAACTAAAGTTGAAGAAGCACCTGCTCAAGAAGTAGTAGTATTTGACAACTCTGGTCTTCGTGCTACACCAGCGGCAAGAGCGTATGCTCGTGAAAACGGAATCGACTTATCTCAAGTAAAAGGTACTGGAGCTAAAGGTCGTGTTCATAAAGATGATGTAGTTGATTATAAACTAAATGCAAAAGCTAAAATGTCTCCACTTGCTGCACGTATTGCAGAAGTTGAAGGAATTAATACCGACGGTATCGTTGGTACTGGACCAAAAGGTAAAATTATGAAAGCAGATGTTCTTTCTGCTCTTAACGGAAGTGCAAGTGAAGCTGCTGCAACTGCTGAAGTTGCTGCACCAGCAAGCGCTAAATCTGCTAAAGCACCTAATGAAAATCAATGGGGTGTTGTTGAAACTGTACCAATGTCACCAATGCGTAAAGTTATTTCTAAACGTATGAGTGAATCTTACTTCAGTGCACCAACATTCGTTGTTAACGTAGAAGTTGATATGACTGAATTATTAGCATTACGTAAAAAAGTTGTGGATGCAATCATCGAAGAAACAGGTAAAAAAGCAACAGTTACAGACTTTATTTCATTAGCGGTAATTAAATCATTAATGAAACACCCATATGTAAATGCTTCTTTATCAGGTGATGAAAAAGAAATGTACTTACACCACTATGTAAACTTATCAATTGCTGTTGGTATGGATAGTGGATTAGTAGTACCAGTAATTAAAGGTGCTGATAAGATGAGCCTTAAAGAGCTTGTAGTGGCTTCTAAAGAAATTACAACAAAAGCTCTTGCTGGTAAATTAAAACCAGATGAAATGGCAGATTCTACATTTACAATTAGTAACTTAGGTATGTATGGAGTTAAGAGCTTCGTACCAATCATTAACCAACCAAATACAGCTATTTTAGGTGTAAGTGCTACTGTACCAAAACCAGTAGTATTCAATGGTGAGGTTACTGTAAGACCTATCATGACATTAACATTAACAGCGGACCACCGTGTTGTTGACGGATTAGAAGGAGCTAAATTCATGAAGACTCTGAAAGAAGCTATCGAAAATCCACTATCATTACTAATCTAATAATGATATAATATTTATAAAACAAGATAAAGTGTATAAGGAGTGATTAAAACATGGCAGTTGAAGTTATAATGCCAAAAGCCGGAAGTGAAATGGAAGAAGGCGAAATCGTACAATGGTTTAAGCAAGAAGGTGACGAAGTAAAAGAAGGTGAAGTCCTACTTGAAATCGTAACAGATAAAGTAAACATGGAAGTTGAAGCTGAAGCAAGCGGAACTTTATTAAAAATCGTACACCCAGCTGGATCAGTTGTACCAGTAGTTCAAACTATTGCATGGATTGGACAACCTGGAGAAGCAGTTCCTGGAGGAGACAGCACTACTGCAGTAGCTCAAGAAATCGTTAAAGAAGTTGCAGCAGATGTTAAAGTACCAGAAACTAAAGTAGGAGAAGAAGCACCAAAACGCGAACGTCGTGGTGAATATGACGTAGTAGTAGTTGGTGGAGGTCCTGCTGGATATGTATCAGCTATTAAAGCTGCTCAACTAGGTGGTAAAGTAGCATTAGTAGAAAATCGTGAACTAGGTGGAACATGTCTAAACCGTGGATGTATTCCAACAAAAGCATTCCTACACAATGCAGAAATTATTAACCACATCCGTTCAGCAAAAGACCGTGGTATTAAACTTGTGAATGATGCATTCTCAGTTGACATGGAACAAACTGTAGCTGTTAAGAATAAAATCTCTAAAACTCTATCAGGAGGAGTTGCAGGATTACTTAAATCTTACGGTGTTAAAGTATTTAATGGTGTAGGACAATTAACAGCTGACAAGAAAGTTTCTGTTGATGGAAAAGAAACAATTGATGCTGACAGAGTAATCTTAGCTGGTGGATCAAAAGTAAGTAGAATTAACATTCCTGGAATGGATAGTGATAAAGTTCTTACAAGTGATGAATTCTTAGATATTACTGAAGTACCAGCTCGTTTAGCTGTTATTGGTGGTGGAGTTATCGGATCTGAATTAGGTCAAGCATTCTCTACTTTTGGTTCTGAAGTAACTATTGTTGAAATGGCTGATCGTTTAATCGCTGGAATGGATAAAGATGCATCTGCAGCATTAGAAAAACAATTCAAAAAACAAGGTATTAAAGTTCTTACATCAACTAAATTATTAGAAATCGTTGACAAAGGTCAAGAAGTAGTAGTTAAAGTTGAAGGAAAAGAAGATATCGTTGCTGATAAAGTATTATTATCAATTGGACGTGTTCCAGACAACACATGTCTTGGAGAATTAGCAGATCAATTCGAAATGGAACGTGGTCGTGTTAAAGTTAACGAGTACATGGAAACATCTGTTGAAGGTATTTACGCTCCTGGTGATATTAACGGAACTAAGATGTTAGCACACGCAGCATTCAAGATGGGAGAAATTGCAGCTGAAAACGCAATGGGTCACCACAAAAAAGTTGATCTTAAAGCTACTCCAGCAGCAATCTACACTCACCCAGAAATCGCAATGGTCGGTTTAACTGAAGAGCAAGCTCGTGAAAAATATGACATCAAAGTTGGTAAATTTAACTTTGCAGCTAATGGACGTTCATTAGCATCTAACCAAGGTGAAGGATTCGTTAAAGTAATTATGGATACTAAATACAGAGAAATCTTAGGTATCCATATTGTAGGACCAGTTGCAGCTGAGTTAATTAACGAAGGGTCTACTTTAATTCAAACAGAGATGACAATTGATGACGTTATGGATATTATCCACGGTCACCCAACATTCTCTGAAGCTTTATATGAAGCTATGACTGACTGTGTTGACTTATGTATACATTCACCTAAGAAAAAAACTAAATAATAGTTTATAAAGAAAAAGATGGCTAGCAAATTGCTAGTCATCTTTTTTTCTGTATAATGTATCTCTGTTAAATTTAGGATATGAGAAAAAATATACTAGGAATATAGGCATATTTTTCTACTAAAATTCCTAATGTAATTTAAATTTTTAGTTTTTAACTTCTGCGATACTAATTTTTTCATGAAGAGTAGTTTCATCTATTTTTATATTTTGATATTCGTCATTTACTGGAAATTTTAATGAATAATTTAAAGGTTTAGAAATTTCTACAAGACCGTTTAATATTTCAAAATCAAAGATATGTCCACCCGCTTTTAAATCATTACTAATGTAGTGTAAATGAAATCCACCAACACCTAATCCTTGGGCATAATAAGGAGAGAAAAAACCAACTATTATACCTTGTGTATTTTCATAATGAAAAATATTTTGATTCTCTAGTACTTCTAGTAGAGGTGGATATGGTTTTTCTTGTTTTTTTGGAGATCTAGTATTCATCTTCTGAAAGTTTCCTGAAATTTTTATTGCATAGAAATAATTTTGATTTAAGTAATCTTGAACTTTTTCTAATAAGTTTTTAAACGTAAGATTATCAAATTTCTGGTATTCTTTTTCGAATGTAGTAATTGTAGCGAATGGTGTACTTTCTTTGATTGATTGAAGATATGAATTACCGAAATAATCTGTTTTATAAACTTTACTATCTAAAATTACCATTTCACCATCAATGCCATCAAATGTACCAATTCCAAAATTACCGTATTTTAGTAGTTCTTCTATAGTTAGGCTTCCACTATAAGCGCCTTCTATAATTCCTGCCATAGTTCCATATTGAAATATCATTTTTATCCTCCTAGTAACTAATAGAATTAAATTCTTCTCGCAATATACCGTATTTTATAGAATCGTAGTATACACCATTGTAATATCTAACTTTTCTAATTCTTGCTTCACAAAGAAGTCCTAGTTTTTCTGCGAGTTTCATCATCCTAGTGTTTCCGCTCCAAGTAGTTAGGCCAATATGTTGTATTTCAGGGAATTTATTAAAACATAGCTCAATCCACTTATGTAAAGCAGTATATCCTATACCTTTTGCCCAGATATTCTGATCATATATTACAATTCCAATTTCTAACCATCGAGTAGCTAAGCTTTCCCAATAATATGTTACAATGCCGATTGGTTTATTATTTAAAAATATACCTAAGACACGCTCACTTAAGAAATATTCATGATGATTTTTTAGTAAGAATGTCTCTAAATCAATGTATTTATATTCATTAAAATAAGGTGCATTATATTTACTCCACTCAGGAGTTTCTGATGAGTAAATTATTTTATATAAATCCTTTAAATGTTTTTCTTTAATCTTTTTTAATGTAATCATATGTATCTCCTTTTCTTTATTATAGCATACAAGATGTCTAAAATATTATTTTCATAGTTGAATTCATTAGAATATTAAATTTTATTATGATATAATGATTCTTGTATAAAATGTTAAGAGGTGAAAAATGGAGAGGTTTAGTAAAATAATATCGGATATTTTCCTTTGGATAATGAACATCGGGTTATTAATCATAGGAGTATTACTATCATTTGGATTAATAATGGAAGCTAAAGAAATATATCATGAAGGTGTAAAATTTTTAACTGAACAAGGTAATTATCAACACTTTGTTGAAGGAATATTAGTATTCTTTCTATATTTTGAGTTTGTAGCTCTGATTGTGAAATATTTTAAAAATAATTATCATTTTCCACTAAGATACTTTATTTATATTGGAATAACAGCGATTATTAGGTTAATTATAGTTCAGCATGATGATCCTTACAGCGTCTTAATATGGTCTGGAGCAATTTTATTGTTAGTTATAAGTTTAGCTATTGCTGAGAAATTTATAAAAAAAGATTAAAAAAGACTTCGAATGATCTGACCCCAAAAAGTTAGACTTAGGATAGCGTAGTAGTTATAATGACTGCTACGCTATCTTTTTTATATTTATACAGTCATATGTTTTATTCTATATTGCTTAGGACTTAACCATCCTAGTTTCTCTTTTATTCTCTCTTCATTATAATATTTTATATATTTTTCAATAGCTAATTTCAGTTCCCTATAACTATTATATGTTGTTCCATAGTATATCTCTTGTTTTAATATTCCGAAGAAATTCTCCATTACCGAATTATCCAAACAATTTGCTTTTCTAGACATACTTTGGTAAATATGTTCTTCTTTTAACCTTTTCGAGTATGCCTTCATTTGATAAGCCCATCCTTGATCAGAGTGAAAAGTTCTCCTATAAGGAGATTTAGCTGTGACTTTAATAGCTTTTTCTAGTGCGTCCATTATATTTTTAGCTGATGGGCTCTCACTTATACTATAGCTTATTATCTCACCATTATACATATCCATAAATGGATCTAAATAAAGTTTCTTTACTACTAATTTACCTCTCTCACTAACTTCATAATATTTAAATTCAGTTGTGTCTGTAGTGATTTTTTGATGTGGAATATTAGTATTGAA
Organism: Gemella sp. 20925_1_85; assembly: GCF_041433735.1. Taxonomy (NCBI): domain Bacteria; kingdom Bacillati; phylum Bacillota; class Bacilli; order Caryophanales; family Gemellaceae; genus Gemella; species Gemella sp. 20925_1_85. The sequence goes on from NZ_JAPWCC010000017.1 coordinate 21,298, forward strand.
TCGTCTTCTAATTCTATTCTTAGCTGTTTTTCCAATTTTTCCTTTATATGAATTGTATTTTCTACTTTTTCTAGTGAATGATGTAACCTGTAAGCCTAATTTTTGTATAATTCTTTGAACTTTCTTTTTGTTTATTATATATCCTAAATTACGTAACGCACCATATATACGTCTATAACCATAATCTTTGTTATTCTTTCTTATTTCTAATATTTTCTCTTCGATTTCTTTATCTGGATTAACTCTATCGAATCTCTTCTGCCAGTACATATATGTTGCTTTTGGCATTTTCGCATATAAAAGAAGGTCTTTAAGTATGAATTCTCCTCGGAGACTGCTTATAATTCGCGCCTTCTTTTCATTTCTGCTTCTTCCGCTAAACGCAATCTCCTCGCTTCTTTTAAAAATGCATTTTCTATCCTTAGTTGTAGTAATTGATCTTCTAATTCTTTTACATATTCTTTAGATATATTATCATTTGTAGTTTGATTTGTTGTTTCTTTACTTAACTTTTTAGGTGATTTATCCATTAAGATTTCCCGACCTTTCCTTCGTTCTCTCAATGCATCAGGACCAGCTACTCTAAAGCGATTAACCCAGTTACAAATAAGTGCTGGATTATTTATACCTTCTTGTAAAGCTAAGTCATTGTATGAGAGTTCACTTGTTAAGTATAATTCTACAACATATATCTTTTTTTCGAAAGAATATTCTTCATTTTTTCTTGAACGATATAATCCTTCATCTCCATATTTCTTATATTTGGCAACCCAAATTTCAATATTATTATGAGATTTTATAGCATACTTTTTCGCTAACGATCTTATGCTTATATTTTCATTTATATACTCTAGTACGACTTTCTTTTTAAATTCAAAATTATATTTAGTCATAAAAATATCGACCTCCAAAAAGTTAGATTTTTTGGTCTAACTTTTTGGGGTCGGTACAGAACAAAATTTGTTCGAGGTCTTAATTCTATTTCACAGTATATTTACCTGTTTTGTAGTCGATAGTAACACCTTTTTGGAAGTTTGGTAAGAATACATTGTATTTAACACTCTTACCATTATCTTCAACTGACATTGCTTCCATAATAACCCCTTGAGCAACTAGGTCATCGCCTTTAAAAACAGGAGTTACACGGTAACGTACGTGTTTTTTAGTTTTCTTAACATAATCAGCAACTTCATTTTCAAAAGGAATCATATTAAGATTCATAAACCTTGTTCCTGTCATAAGGTTTTTATCATTATCATTTTCTCCTGCTAGTTGGAAAGCAATTAAATGCGATCTATCGTAAACATGAGTTCCTCTGTTACTTTGCCATCCACTAGGACGAACATGTGCAATTTCCTCACGTTTATCAGTTGGCATTAAGTCAATCCCTATAATACCATTAGCTTGTCCAACACGTCCAAGTTTATCTAAAGGACTATAGTTTTCAAATGAAGTAGTAGATAAATCTTCTTTAGAAAAGTAAGGATTATTATTGTTTAATACTTTATATTTATTATTTTCTGTTGCTTCGCTTTCTTTAGGAGCTGTAAGTGAATTTATCACATCATCAGGAATTTTTGATACGCTTGTAAATGTAGTAGCAGTATTCGAATTTTTGTTTGATGATTTATTCGTGTAATAAGTAATAGCGAACGATGCTAAAATTATTATTGCAATTGAAATAATTGAAAATAGTGATAATTGTTGTTTTTTTCTTTTTACCATAGGGCCTCCTTATTCTTTAATAATTCAAACGACTAAGAGGAAGAGTAGAGCTCTCCCCCTATAAAAAATTTATTTTTTGAAGTAATTAATTCCCATTGCATCTTTCACTTCATCTAAGGTAGCAGCTGCAACTTTCTCAGCTTTTTCACTTCCAGCTTTAAGCATTCTGTATACTTCAGCTTTATCTTTTGCGAATTCTTCACGACGCTCTCTTATAGGGCGTAAGTAGTCTTGCATTACATCATTTAAACGACGTTTTAGTTTCATGTCACCAAGTCCACCACGAGAGTAATGTTCTTTAAGTTCTGCTACTTCATCAGCTCGAGTATCGAAAATGTCTAAGTATTTAAATACTACATTTCCTTCAACTTGGCCTGGATCTTCAATCTTAATATGATTTGGATCAGTGTACATTTTCATGATTTTAGCTTTAATGTTTTCTTCGTTATCACCTAGGTAAATACCGTTATTTAAACTCTTACTCATTTTTCCTTGTCCATCAATACCTACAAGACGAGCATGATTTTTTGGTGGAAGTACAATCTCAGGTAATACTAGAACTTCTTTATTGTATGTTCTATTGAAGTCACGAACGATTTCACGAGTTTGTTCAAGCATTGGTTTTTGATCTTCACCAACAGGAACGTGTGTTGCTTTAAAAGCAGTAATATCAGCAGCTTGGCTTACAGGATAAGTAAAGAATCCTGCAGGAATACTTTCACCAAATTTTTTATCATTAATTTCCTGTTTAACAGTAGGGTTACGGTGTAATCTAGAAACTGATACTAAATTCATGTAGTACATGTATAATTCTGCAAGTTGTGGAATTTGTGATTGGATAAAAATAGTAGTTTTTTTAGGATCGATTCCAACAGCAAGATAATCAAGTGCTACTTCTGTAATATTTTCAATAACTTTTCCTGGGTTATCAGCATTATCAGTAAGTGCTTGTTGATCGGCAATCATAATAAATACTTCAGTGTCATCTTCGTTTTGTAAAGCTATACGATTTTTTAAAGAACCAACATAGTGCCCTAAGTGAAGTTTACCAGTTGGTCTATCTCCAGTTAAAATAATTTTTGTCATAAAAGGGTAACTCCTTTAAAATAATTTTAATAATTCCTTATAATTATACCATAATCTTGATGAAGTTTGTTTGAAATAATATAAAAAATATTAATTTGGATAAAAATTTAGTGTTTTACTTAGTAAAAGATGGTATAATAAGGAGTAAAGAAATAGTTAATTATTAAGGAGATTAATATGATATATATAGAATCAAAAAGTAATGATCCACGCTACAATACAGCATTAGAGCTTTATGCTTTTAACGAACTTGCAGAAAAAGATGATGTGTTTATGCTATGGATAAACTCGCCATGTATCGTTGTTGGTAAGAACCAAAACACAACAGAGGAAGTAAACCAAAAATTCTGTGACGATAAAGATATTAAAATCGTTCGTCGTGTAAGTGGTGGTGGTGCAGTTTACCACGATTTAAACAACTTAAATTACACAATCATTTCAAATGGTAGAAGTGGTGAAGAATTCGACTTCAAATCATTCTCACAACCTGTGCTTGACGCATTAGACTCATTAGGAGTTAAAGCGGAATTTACAGGACGTAATGACTTAGAAATTGATGGACAAAAATTCTGTGGTAATGCTCAATACGTACGTAATGGGCGTATTATGCACCATGGTTGTTTAATGTTTGATGTTGATACATCAGTTTTAGCAGATGCTTTAAAAGTATCTAAAGATAAGATTGAATCAAAAGGTATCAAATCAGTACGTTCTCGTGTAACAAACATTAAAGATCATCTTCCGAACCAAGATATGACAGTTCAAGATTTCGTAGCTGCACTTAAAAAATATATGAGTGAAAAATACGAAATGACTGATTTTGTTGCAACTGAAGAAGATGAAGCTGCGATTTTAGCTATCCAAGAAGAAAAAAATAACTCATGGGATTGGGTATACGGTAAAAATCCTGACTTCAATATTAAACGTAATAGAAGACTTAAAACTGGTAAAATTGAAGCTAATATCATGGTAGAACAAGGTGTTATTACTAATATCAAATTCTATGGAGACTTCTTCGGAGTAATGGATGTAGAAGATATTGCTAAAAAATTAGTAGGTGTAAAATACCAAAAAGAAGATGTTCAAAAAGTGTTAGAACAAATTGACATTAACTCTTACTTCTTAGGAGCAACATTAGAAGAAGTAGTAGATATTTTAGTAGACTAATAAATAATTTTGGAGTGAAGTAATATGATTATTGCAACAACAAACTATATACCAGGAATGGAAGTAGTAGAATATAAAGGTTTAGCTACAGGAGAAGTAGTAGCTGGAATTAATGTCATCAAAGATATAGGAGCAGGAATTCGAAACCTTTTTGGTGGAAGAGTTCAAGGGTATGAAGATGAAATTATTCAAGCAAGAGCACAAGTTTTAAAAGAGTTAGAAGATCGTGCAGCTGAGATGGGTGCTAATGCTGTTATCGGAGTTAGAATTGATTTCGATCCTATAGGAGGCGACGGTAACAATATGCTTTTAGTTACAGTTACTGGAACAGCTGTAGTAGTAAGATAAACTTATATAAATTATAAAATAAAAATAATAGCAATATTTGTTGATATATTGTATAATGTTAAACAGTGATTAAAATTTCAATAGAGAGGAATAATATTAATGAAAAAAGTATTTAACTTTAAAAAGCTTTTCTCTATTTTACTTTTAGCAATTGCTTTAGTAACGTCTGCTGTATTTGTAGCAGGATGTAGTGATGATAAAGGAACAAGTTCTAGTACATCATCAAAAGCAACTTACACAGTAAGTAAAGAAGAGAAAGACTATTTATCAAAACGTTTTTCAGAATTATCTAAGACGAATAATGAAACTGTAGCTTATGTTTATGCTCCAGGTACTCAATTAGATGAACCAGTAGTTCAAACTAATGACAATGAAACATACTTAGATAAAACTTTTGAAGGTGGACACGTTCCTTACCTTGGTACTGTATTCATGGATATGGATAACAAAAAAGATTTCCATGATAGATTAACTTGGTTATTCGGACATGCTCGTGGAAGTAAAGTTGGAGATCACCGTATGTTCAACGATGTTAACTACTATGACAAACAAGAATACATGGATAAACACAAATTCGTAGTTATTGAAACTCCTGAGAGAAAATACTACTATGAAGCAGCATTCCTAACAATCGTGCCAGAAACAACTTCTTTCTATCGTTTAGACTTTGAAAATGATGAAGATTTCTTAAGCCAATTAACAAATGTTAAGAAAGATGCAGCAACTAAAAACGATAGCGTTCAACTTAAAGGAAATGATAAATACTTAGTATTATCTACTTGCCGTGAGGAAGACGAAACAATTCGTTCTAACCTGTACCTACGTCAAATTCCAGATAACGAAATGAACGATTTCTTAGCTAAACATAAAGATGAATTAAAATATGTAGCTACAAGATAATAAATAACAAAAAGCAATCTAATGATTAAGTTCACTAGATTGCTTTTTAGTTTATCTAAATAATATTTTGTTTAGGCATAGTTCTAAATTCTCTTATTAAGAAGAATAATGAAACTGAGATTGCACAAAGGTCAGTTACTGGAGTAGCATAGATTACTCCCTCAATCCCAAAGAAATGTGAAAGAATAAATAACATTGGTATTAGCACTATAAGTTGCTTAGTTAAGGCGATAGTAACACCAATCTTTGGTTTTCCTATTGCAGAGAAGAATGTAGAGCTTGAAATTTGAACACCGTTTATAAATGTGAATAGTAAGAAAAATCTCATGTACTTAACTGCAAACTCAAAGTAAAGTTCATTACCATTACCAAATAAACTAACAATTTGTTTAGGAAAAATCTCGAAAATTAAGAAGAATGTAATTGAGATTATCATCGCATACTTCATGGTATATCTCATTGTAGTACGAACTCTTTCGTATTTTTTAGCTCCGTAATTATATCCAAAAATTGGTTGAGCCCCTTGAATTAATCCAATAATAATAGCTATAAATATTATATTAATTTTAGCTACGATTCCAGCTACAGCTATAGGAATATCATTCCCATATACAGAATTAGTACCGTGAATATTTAATAAATTGTTTGTTACTATTTGAGCTATCATATTAGAACCCTGGAAAACAAATGAAGGCATTCCAAATCCTGCAGCGACTTTTAATAAAGGTATCTTAGGTATGAAGTCTTGCTTAGTAAATTTAACACTTTTGAATTTTGGAAAATATAAAACAAGAATCAAAGCAGATAAGAATTGACTTATAACTGTAGCCCAAGCTGATCCAGCAATTCCCCAACCAAATCCAAAGATAAAGATTGGATTAAGAATAGTATTAAGTACTGCACCAAAAATAATGGCAAACATTGAATATTTTGGACTATTATCCGAACGAACAATAGGATTAGTACTAATAGAAATTAGTAAGAATGGAATCCCTAAAGATGTAATACCTGCAAATGTCATTGCATATTCTAAAATTTCGTCTGTAGATCCAAATGCATACATAAGAGGTTTTAAGAATATATGAACTAAAATTGTGATAATAATACCAATTATAAATAATGAAGATACTGCAGTACCAACTACAGATTTTGCTTTTTCAGGATTTCCACGACCTAACTCAAGATTAAAGTTAGAGGCAGCACCAATTCCTATCATTAAACCTATAGCTAGGCAAATAGTTGTAAGAGGAAAGGCGACATTTGTTGCAGCATTACCTAAGTAGCCAACACCTTGACCGATAAAAATCTGGTCAATTACACTATACATCGCATTAATAATATTTGCTGTAATAGCTGGCCAAGCAAATGATGTAAGTAATTTTTTTATAGGTTTTGTACCTAGCGGATTTTCTATATAATTTTGTGTTTTCTCCATATGATTTCCTCCTTAAGTTATTTTATTCAATAGTGTGAAGAAAGTAGAAATTTCTTCTTCAGTTAAGTTTTTAAGAACTTCTTTTTCAGCTGTATTTAATAGATTAGAGTATGTTGATAAAACCTCTCTACCAACTTCAGTTAAATGTAGTGTAAAAGAGCGTCTATCTTTCACTCCACGTTTTCTAATAACAAAATTTTGTTTTTCAAGAGCATCAATATTACGTCCAACAATATTTCTATCTTTTCGATGTATTTCAGCAAGCTGGGCTTGTGTTACCCCCTCATTTTCAGAAATGTAAATAAGGGTAATGAAATGTCCATGTGTAATACCTATCTCAGCCAGAGGTTGTTTAGTATAACTTCTCATATTCTCTAATAGTGTAATAAGCTTATAACCCAACGCATCTTTTAACATAATTTCACCACCTAAAAATAATATAGCTAATATATTATATACCTAGTATACTACTTTGTCAACACGAAAAAGAAAACACTGAAAATAGTATATTTTATACTTTTTCTTCAGTGTTTTCTTACTATTTATGAAACTATGATTCTGTTTGAACTGATATAGAACTTTAGCATTAATTAATGTTCTAAACCACCTGTTATTTTTGTATCGTCCTTATCATAAAAAATCACAGCAGTTTTTATTATTAATTTTAAAGCAATGATAATATCTTCTTTTTTCATATAAGGCATGTTAGGTTTGTCTGCAACCTGTTCTTCAATATATGGGATATGAATAAATCCAGCTTTAATATTTGGATATTTTTTTGAAGTTATATATAAAGCATCATACATAATGTGATTGCAAACAAAAGTCCCAGCAGTATTAGAAATAGCAGAAGGGATATTATTTTTATTCAATTCATCAACAATAGCCTTTATTGGTAGTGTAGAAAAATATGCATTCTCACCATCTTTTCTTATAGTTTCATCAATAGGGCTATTTCCAATATTATCTGGGATTCTAGCATCATCAATATTAATAGCGATACGCTCAGGTGTAATCTTACTTCTTCCACCAGCTTGACCAACACATATAACAATATTAGGAGAAAATGATTTTATGTTTTCTTCTAAAACTTGTGAACTATCTTTAAAGATTGTAGGTAGGGTAATTTTCTTAATTTCTATATTATCTATTACATCTGGTAAGCTATTAACACATAAACTAGAAGGATTAATACTCTCGCCACCAAACTTATCAAAACCAGTTATTAATACTCTCATAATGCACCTCGTAATTTATATAAAAAATATATTGTAATAATTAATTTAATAATATTCCATGGTAATTATTACTTTTCAATTAAATGAATTTTTAAATTATAATAATTATAAAACAGTTTAGAAAATTTGAAAATAGTATTTCTATATTTTTAGGAGATAAATTCTAATCAATCATAAAATAAGAGATATAAAATCATAAATTTACTAGTTTTAATTTTCAGATTTTTAATAATTAAATTTACATTATTCTGAAAAGATGATATAATCTATTTATTCTCTAAGATGTATTTTTTAAAAAGATAAGTTTTACTCTATTGTTAGCTAATAAAATAAGGCTACGTGAAGTAATGTGTAATAAATGGATAGGAGAAGTTTATGGATCGTACAAAAAAATACTATGATAATAAGTTGTATATTGTTCAACTTATTACTATAATTTCTATATTACTAAGAACTATAGTAAATTTAACATCAATTTTTATTATTCAAGTTATCTTGGATAGTTTGATATCAAAAGATTTTGAGAGAGTTTATCATTTTGTTAAATACTTGATAGTAGTATTAGTATTTTATTTTTTATTGTTATTTCTTTCTCAATATTTTTTAAGAAAACTTTTCTTTCTTGGAAATTTTTCTGTTTTAGAGTATTTTTATGATAAGTTTTTAAAAAGTGAATATAATGATTTTAAAGAAGCAAAAAGCGGTGAAATATTATCTAAGTTAACGTCAGATAGTATAAAGATATCAGATTGGTATTCTCAAGGTAAAGTTATTTTAGTAACGCAGTCTTTTATTTTGTTTTCTATATTGATGTTTATGTGTAGGTATAATGTTTCGATAACACTTATATTATTTTCTGTAATACTTGTATGTTTTTTTATTATAAAACAAATAAGTAAGAAGCTTTCGAATTGTATGAAGAGTGAACAGAAATTATTAGGTGAAACTAATCAATATATACTTCAGTCAATATTAGGTTATTTTGATTTAAAGCAATTAAATAAAGAACAGTACTTTATAGATTATCTTAAAGAAAATATTATAAATAAGAGAATAAAGGTCAATACTGACTTAGCAAAGTATTTTTCATTATATATAGGTATATCTGCTACTGTTGCATTTATACTACCTATTGTTTCTCTATTACTTTCAGTGTATTTTATAATATATAAAGATTTTTCCATAGGTTCGGCTATTGCAATATTTTCTACAGTTAGAATGTTAGATGAACCTATAAATTCTATATCAGATAAAATAACTGTTAGGCAGACCGCTTATAAGATAGAAAGTGAGTTGTCTAAGACTTTTAATAATAAAAGCAATGAAGAGAAAGAAGTATTAAAAATAAGTAAATTTAATAGTGTAAATGTGAATATAGCTAGTTTTTATTTTAAAGACAATCTGATTTTATCTGATTTTAGATTAAACATAAATAAGGGTGATTTTCTAGTTCTAAAAGGACGAAGTGGAGTAGGAAAGACGACGGTATCTAATCTTATATTAAGAAACTTGCAAGAGGGTGCATATAAGTTAGATGGGGAAGTCTTAATCAATGAAAAAGATATATATAAGAATAATATTCAAGTTTTAGGAGAATTTTTGAAAGTAAGTCAAGAACCATACATATATGAAGCTACAATAAGAGACAATCTTCTCTTAGGTGATTCATACGAGGATAGACTTGATGAGATAGTTAGATTATTACACCTGCAAGAATTGATTGATAAATTAGGATATAATTATTTATTGAAAGAAAACGGAAAAAACTTAAGTGGTGGAGAAAAGCAAAGATTAGAGTTGGCTAGAATATTAATAAGAAGACCTGAGTTTATTATTTTGGATGAACCGACAAGTGCTATGAATACCAATTTGAGTGAATTAATAGTAGAAAATATTTTTAACTACTTAAAAGAACACAATATTACAAGTTTAATAATAACTCATAGTAAGGAATTTGATAAATTTGCTACAGATATCATAGAAATTAAATAAGAGTAACATTATAAATATTATCGCAGATAAGTAATACTTATACATCGAGTTAGATATTAGTGACTTAGGATTTTGATTTTATAAAAATTAATTTTCCTAAGTCTTTCTTTGTTGTTTCATATAAGATATATTTTGAAGGCGCTGAATCAAAAGTTTCAAATTTTAGAAAGTTTATATGAGAATCTTAGATATAGTACTTTATTGATATCTAATTACGATTTATAAAAACTTTTTATGTATTTAACAAACTGTGTTATTGTTACTCAATAAAATCGATTCTCAAAAATAAAGATTTTTGAGGATCTCTTTATAGGATAAATTGTAATTCATTTTTAAAAGTGATATTATATGAATATAAGGGGTGAGGATTATGTCAAGAGAAGAAAAATTAAGAACTATTATTAGTACGATAGATAATTCAGAGTATAGTGCTACTAAGAAAACCACTAATAATAAATGTATGATGAAAACATTTAAAGAGGCTAATGACACTTGGCTAGCTGAAGCTTATTCTAAGAAAAAATATGCTGATTATAAACCGTTTCAATTCGTTGATGGAGAGGGAGTAAGGTGTTCAATATATTTAAGTGGCTGTTTATTCGCTTGTAAAGAATGCTTTAACGAAAGTATTCAAAACTTTAATGCAGGTCAATTATACACGAAAGAAATAGAAGATCAAATAATCCAGGATTTAAGTAATTCTTATGTGCAAGGACTAACGATTCTTGGAGGAGAGCCGTTCCTTAATACTCAGGTAGCTAGAACGTTAGCGAAAAGAGTAAGAGATGAATTCGGTTCAACAAAAGATATCTGGGTATATAGTGGTTATACATATGAACAACTCCAAAATGGTAGTGAGGACAAAAAAGAATTATTAAGCTTGTGTGATGTCTTGGTAGATGGACCATTTATGATTTTTCTAAAAGATTTAAGCCTTAGATTTAGAGGAAGTAGTAATCAAAGAATTATAGATTTAAAAAATTCGAGTAAAGATAATGTAGTATTATATTTAGAATAGTAATACTTGCAATGGAATTACTTTTAATAGAATATTTTTCGTGATATAATAATTATGTTAACAATTATGGATTTATTATATCTCTAATTGTTTTGTAAATTAATTTATAGAGAGGAGATTAAAAATTGAAAAATATTATAGAGATTTTTCGAAAGGATATAAAAGAAGTATTTAGAAAAACTAATACGTGGATAATCATAGTAGGGTTAATATTTTTACCATCAATGTATGCATGGCCGAATATACTATCCTCATGGGATCCGTATGGACATACTAACAATATAAAAGTTGCTGTAACATCAGAAGATGAGGGAGCTACTGTTGATGGAAAAGAGTTAAACTTAGGTAATAGTTTAGTTGAAGGATTGAAAAATAATAAAAATCTTGACTGGCAGTTTGTCTCTAATAAACAACAAGCTGAGGATGGAGTAAGAATAGGGGACTATTATGCGAGTATTGTTGTACCGAAAAATTTTAGTCAAGATATGACATCGGTTAGTAGAACAGAACCTAAGAGAGCCACTATAGAGTATACGGTTAATGAAAAAATTAATGCGATTAGTCCAAAAATAACAAACAGTGGTGCTTCTGCAATAGCTAATAATATTAGTAAAAACTTTGTAGAAACAGCTAATGGTATAATTTTTGAAAAACTGCATGAAGCGGGGATAAAATTTGAAGAAAATCTTCCATCAATTGAAAAAGCAAAAGAGGAAATCTTTAAATTAAATGATAATTTTTCTACATATGAAAGTACTTTAAGTGAATTAATTGGAAAAGTGGAATACGGGTATAATATTTTAAACAATGTTCAAAACACACTTCCAGAAATAGATAGAGTAGCTACAAATAGTATTATGATTGCTGATAAGGCTGGGATTACTATTAATAATATTCAGGGATTCAATGAAAGATTATTACCAATTATTAATAGTCATCTTAATGTTGTTGAGGAAGTATCTAAAGAAGCTAATGTGATAGCAAAAGAGTTGCAAAAGAAACCAGATAAAACAGAAGAAATAAAGGCGAGACAGAAAGCTTTAGATAGTAGACTACAAGCTAGTATAGAAAGATTACAACTTGTGAAGAATATTTTTGAGTATTTCAATAAATTATCAAATGAGAGATTATTTAATAATCAACTTGAAAGAGTAACTACCTTATCGAATGATATTACGGCGATAAAAGAAGTAAATAATAATATCTACAATAAGATGGATCATTATGATGAGATAGCAGATACTGTAAAAGAGGAATTTGTAAATAAATCTGCTAGAATAAATGAAGTTTCTTCAAATATGAATTCAAAATTAAACGTTGAAGTTGCTCCTTTAATCTCTCAAGTTCTTAGTAAGGCAGAAGTTAATATAGATAAGGTAAGTGGCATAATTGCTGGGGCACAAGGAGAACTACCTGCAGTCGAGAGAAAATTATCTGAAACTGAGGTGAAGATTAGTAATGCATATGGTAAACTATTATCATTACAAGCCCAAATGCCATCTGCAAAGAGTAAAATTCAAAAGTTAACGGATGAAATTAAAAAGGCTGACAGCGGTATAGATAAAAATCAACTGTTTAATTTATTAAAGGTTGACTATAAACAACAGGCAGAGTTTTTCGCAAATCCTGTTAAACTTCAAGAGAATAAGCTTTACCACATAGAAAACTACGGTTCAGCCATGACACCATTCTATACAGTTCTTTCTATTTGGGTTGGTTCATTATTAATGTCTTCGTTATTAACTACTAAGGTAGAAGATGAGGAAAATAAATATAAACCATATCAAAAATATTTTGGTAGAGGGTTATTGTTTGTAATTATATCGTTATTCCAAACATTAATAATTACATTAGGGGATATGTATGTTCTTGGAACGCAAGCGACCTCACCATATAGGTTTGTACTATATGCATTACTGATTTCTCTGCTATTTTCGTCAATTATTTATACTATAGTGTGTATTCTAGGAAATGTAGGGAAAGCAGTTTGTATAGTGCTGTTAGTATTACAATTAGGAAGTTCGGGGGGGACATTCCCAATTCAAATGACTTCAGAATTCTTCCAAGCGTTATATCCAAAAGTACCGTTCACTTATTCTATAGGTCTACTACGTGAAGCGGTAGGTGGGGTATATATTCCAGCGGTAGAACGTGATATTAAAATATTATTTATCTATCTAATTGTCGTTCTTGTAGGAGGAGCAATTCTAGTTAGTCTAAAAGCACGTTCAGCTAAGTTAAGTAGAGAAAGAGAACGTTCTAAGTTATTCTTGTAGAATATAATTTTTAAAATAGATATATAGTAATAGTAGAGTGATTCAAAGGAATTGATTTAATGCAATCAAGTCTTTTGAGTTACTTCTTTTGTTTGTTTTCTCATACTAAATGAAAAAACTTAGTATTTATGATATAATAAAATGATAAAACCTTAAAATATAGAGGATAAATTATGGTTAAAACATTAGATAGAACAAAAGACATCTTCTTAGATACGATGCTTTTGGGAAATGAAATATTAACGAAAAAAATAAAAACAACTAATAAAACAAAAATTACAGTAGTCTTGGCAGCATATAGAAGTGTTGATAGACTAGAAAGTATTGTAAAAGACATTTTTAATCAAAGTTTTCAAGAATTTGAAATAATAGTAGTTGATGATCTTTCTGATTCTGAGATAGAAGAAGCGGTAGCCGTATTAGATAATAACAAAATTAACTACATAAAAAAACAGCTAGGTTCTAATTCATCAGCGAAAAACTGTGCTTTGGACTTTGCTAAAGGAGAATATGTAGTTTTTGTTGAAGAGAGTTCGAAATTAAAATCAAATTATTTGGAATTACTATTTAATGAAGTATCACAGAAAAATCTTGATATAGCAATGTTAACTAGAAATGGTTATCCAAGCATACTAAATGAAACTGTATCATCAGGACAAACTTATCTTATAGAAGAAATTAAGAGATTAAAAAGTGATTTGAATTATAATGTTACGGCTTGCATGTTTAAAAGAAAATTTTTAGACATCTATAATTTAAGATTTCAAGAAGATATGTTAGCATTAGAAAATTTATATTTTAAACTACGCGTCTTTGATGTTGCGGGTAAAGTAAGTCAAGTAGCAAAAGTTGGTTATAAAGATTTACAAGAAAGTAAATCTATAAGAAATAATGCGATGATTGAAGCTTCAACTAGAAGAATAATGATTGCATTTAATAAAATAGAAGAATTTAAACAAAATAAAAAATATGAGGATAGTTTAAATCTTCTTTGTGGATATCTACTTTTTGATGTATTAAGAATGCAGGAAAATATGTCCGAGGAAATAGAAATATTAGATCTAATAAAATCAAGAAAAAATTATTTTGATAGTGACACATTCATTAATAAAACGATGATATCAATGTCTCCGATAATGTTTGCAAATCATCTTAACAGAAAGGATAGAAGATAATTATGAGGCGAATATTACATAATGTGTTTTCATATGCGTTTATAGCCTTGTTTACAATAGCTTTAACCTGGGCATATGTTGCACCATTTGTCTATGAAAGAATATTAAATCCGTTGGCACTTCTGTTAGGTGTACCAGTGGTTTTCATATTGTTTATTTATGCAGTAAAAAAAGTTTTAGCAACTGATGAAGTTGGATTAAAAAAATACAATAGAATTATAGTGTTAGTATATTTAGTATTTCAGGCGATTATTTTATCTATGGATACACTTAACTTTTCGGATGGTGCAGAAATAGAAAATGAAGCCCACTACATGCTAAACTATGGAAAATTTTCTGGTGAAAGATATTTTCTAGTTTATCCGAATAATATTACACCGACAATTATTTTATACTGGATATATCGTATTGCCGCATTCCTACATATATCAGAAGTGTGGACATTACATATATTCTGTTTCTTAGTAACAACAGCGACAATATTTTTAACATATAAAACAGCTGGAAAATTACTTACAAAACAAAAGCAAACGATAATTTTAGGATTAATGATATTATACATTCCTTTCCAAATGTATAGTTTATTCTATTACTCTGACACATTAATGGTAATTATGGTTGCTTTAATAATATATGTTCTTATACCATCAGATGGAAGTTTTATTTTTAGAACAAAGCATATTGTAGCAGTAGCTATTTTAGTTGCATTTGCATGGAATTTAAGATCTAATATTATTATTATCTTACCAGCGTTAATAGTGTACTTACTATTTTTTAAATGGTATAAAAATTTAGTTCTATTATTAGTGACCTTTGGAATTGCATTTGTATTCTTTGGAAAAGGATTCGATATGCTGTGGGCGCACTATGGATTTTGGAAAGATGATGGCTATAAGTTCCCGATGTTACACTGGGTAATGATGGGAATGAGTATCCAAGGTGGAAGCTATAACTGGCAAGACTTCCAATTTACATATCTTAGTCAAAATAAGATGACAGATGATCTAGGCTTATTCTTTAATAGATTAACTCATAGACCAATCTTCCTTAACTTACTTATGGTAGTTCTTAAAGTAAGAGGAAATTGGAGTGATGGTACTATTAACTATACGAATGGTACACGCGCATTAAGAGATGGTGATGGCTTCTTGTGGCAACTTTTCTATGGAAGTAATAATAGTTTCTTCATATACCTATCGCAAATGATGTATGTTGTGATTATTTTTGGGATGGTATATTACATCTATAAACGTAGAAAAGAATACATTACTTCATGCTTCTTATTCCAAATTATTATCTTCGGGGTATTTATGTTCCATTTAATCTGGGAAGCTAAACCGAGATATGTTTATGCATGGATGCCGATAATTTTCATTCTAGGAGCAAAAGGTATAATACTATTTGCCGAAAGATATGAGACGACTATATTTGATAAATACAAGAAAAAACTTTATATTGCTTTTGGAGTAGTATTTGCTCTTCAAGTAGGAAGCGATAGTTTCTTGAGACCATCTTATTCGATGAACCTAGACTATGACTCACGTGTAATTAACGGTATTAGTATTTATGCAACGGATAATTATTTAAGAGATGGAATAGTTAGAGTAAATAAAGATACAGAGGTAGAACAAACATTTAAAGCTAATCGTAGCTTCAATTATGTTCGAGGATATATCTCTTCATATGATGAGAAAAACAATTCGAAGTATAAAGTAGAGATAATAGATAAAAAAGATAATAAAGTTGTGAGAGAACATGAATTTATTTATCGTGAATTGTATTGGGAAGTACCATTACAAACATATACTCTTCGTTGGTATTTCGATGATCTTCCAGCGGGAGACTATAGTGTAAAATTCTCACAAGTAGAAAGTGATAATAATGGAAGCATAGTTATTTCTAGTGTACCAAATGAAATGATTGATATGTATGAAGCTGGTAAATTATATATTAATGGTGCCGATCAAAATAAAAAAGATCTTTCATTACAAATAGGACATAGATACCAAAAACTTTGGTGGTATTAATGAAATAGAGGAAAATAATATCTTTAATTAAGATAAGAGGCTCATCTTCGGATGAGCCTTTTTTCATATTTAAGAGTAAGGTGGATTTTAATTTAAGTTAAGCTATAGTATAAGGTTAACATAAAGTAGAGGATATATAATATAAATACGAGAGTAACTCGATAAAATTGATTTTTATAAATCACGATTTTTAAGACACTCCCTTTCTCCAAATGACATAGCATATTACTAATTTGCAAACGATTTATTGTCAAAGAAGGTAAAACTATGTTATAATTAGAATACAACATAAAAGGAGCAAATAATTATGGTAAATATTTATGATAAAGCAAATGAATTTGAAAGAGCATTAAGAGAATCTGATGAGTATAAAGCATCATTAGCAGCATCTGAAGAATTATACGCAGATGAAGAAGCTAACGCTTTATATACAGAATTCGTATCAAAACAAAAAGATTTAATGGAATCTGCTCAAGCAGGAAATGAACCTACAGAAGAAGAATTATCAGTATTTGAAGAAATCCAACAAAAATTATTAGGAAATGCTAAATTCTTAGAGTTTGTACAAACTCAACAAAAACTACAATTTTTAATTGAAGATTTAAATAAAGTAATGTACAAACCTTTAGATGAACTTTTCGAAAAATACGGAAATAAATAATAGAAATACAATAAATCCAGGTGTTAGAATGATTCTAACACCTGGATTTTCTATATACATTTAACTTTTATTTATCTTTGTTTTCTTCAACATAATCTATTAATTCTAATGTAAGATCATATCTAAAGAAAGGTGTTATTAGATAAATTCCTTTGAAGTGTTTCAAAGCAACATCTAGTAGTTTTTTACTTTCTTCTAAAGCAATTTTTTGACAAAGTTCTTTGTCATCTTTTACTTCTTCTAATTTAGCTAAGAATTCTTCTGATAACTTGATACCAGGTACCTCATTGTGTAAGAATACAGCATTATTGTAACTAGTAATTGGCATTATACCAACAAAGAATGGTGTATCTGGATAATCAGCGGCAAATTCTGCTAATTGTTCAATTTTTTCAGCTTCAAAGACAGGTTGTGTAATAAAGTAGTCAGTACCTGCTTTAATTTTCTTCTCAACTAAACGTTTTGTTTTACTTAAATCACGAACATTTGGATTATATGCTGCAGCAACTGTGAAGTTTGTAGTCTTTTTCAGAGAAGCCCCGTTATATCCAAGTCCTTCGTTAAGTTGTTTAATGAAAGGAATTAACTTAAGACTAGTCATATCATAGACACTAGTAGCTCCAGGGAAGTCACCAAGTTTACTTGGATCCCCAGTAAGAGCAAGAACATTATTAATTCCAAGAAGATCGAATCCCATTAATCGAGATTGTAACCCGATAAGGTTGTGATCACGACATGTTAGATGCAGAAGTGTAGGGGTAGAAATGTGCTCTTTAAGTAATGTAGCAGCAGCTAAATTACAAATTCGAGTACTAGCTAAAGAATTATCAGCTAAAGTTATAGCTTCGATATTCTTTTTATCTATAGCTTTAGCACCTTCGATAAATTTATCTACATTTAAGTGTTTTGGTGGATCTAGTTCAGCAATTATTGTTACTTGTTTCTTCACTTTATCAACAATTGTTGGTTTATTATTTGCTACTCTAACAAGTTCTTCCTCAGCTGGTAAAGGTGTGATTATTTTTCTTCTGACAGGTTTTAAATCTTTTATTCCTTTTTTAATAGCACGAATATGCTCAGGAGTAGTTCCACAGCAACCACCGATTAATCTTACTCCTTCTTCGACTAGTAACTTAGCACTTTGTTCAAAGTATGCTGAGTTTTTTCTGAAACGATATTCATTACCATTAATTGTTTGTGTTAACTGTAATAAGCTGGCATTAGGATAAGCTGATAGATAGCTTTGTGCGAATAATGGCACTTGTTTTAAACTTTTTATCATATGATAAGGACCTAAATGACAGTTTAATCCAACTATATCAGCACCTAAATTAACAAGTGCGCTTAAAGCATCAGTAACTTTTTCCCCGTTTTGAGTTATACCTGCTTCTAATAATGAAATATTAGTGATAATAGGTAAGTCGGTTAATTTTCTTGTTTCAGTTAAAACAGCACGAATTTCTTCTTGATCATAATAAGTCTCAAAAAGTAATGCATCAATTTTATTTGTTGATAATAATACTTTTACTTGATCAAGTGTTTCGTTAACGATTGTTTCTAATGATAGTTCACATTCACGAAGACCGCGAATAGCTCCAATAGTACCGAAAACAAAAGTATTTTCTCCAGCAGCTTTACGAGCTATTTCAGTAGCGCGAATATTTATTTCTTCAAACTTATCTTCATAACCATAAGTTTTTAGCTGACATTTTTTTGCAGCATAAGTATTTGTTTGAATTATATCTGCTCCAGCTTCGATATAAGCCTTATGTATT
The DNA here is from genome assembly GCF_041433735.1 of Gemella sp. 20925_1_85. Lineage (NCBI taxonomy): Bacteria > Bacillati > Bacillota > Bacilli > Caryophanales > Gemellaceae > Gemella > Gemella sp. 20925_1_85. The sequence goes on from NZ_JAPWCC010000017.1 coordinate 40,121, forward strand.
TTCTCTACAGAATCTGGATTAGAGATATTATTATATTCATGACAACTTTCCAATCCATTACTATAGAGAGCTGTACCCATAGCTCCATCAGCTACGAGTACATTTTTTTCTAATCTCTCTAGTAAGTTTCTCATATGAACCTCCTATTTAGCGGCAAGTTCACTTCTGATTTCTTTAGTTACCTCAACTAAAACTTCTAATGCTTCGATTGTTTCTTTTTCAGCACGTGTTTTTAATCCACAGTCAGGGTTAATCCAGAATTGTTCTGTAGATAGTTTTTGAAGTGGACGTAAGATGTTTGTACGTACTTCTTCTTTTGTAGGAACACGTGGAGAGTGGATGTCGTAAACTCCTAAACCAATACCTAATGGGTAGATTGCAGTTTCGAATGCAGAGATTAATTCTCCGTGGCTTCTACTAGTTTCGATAGAAATAACGTCAGCATCTAGTGCGCGGATAGAATCGATAATTTCATCGAAGTTAGAATAACACATATGAGTGTGAATTTGTGTATCATCTTGAACTGATGAAGTAGCTAGACGGAATGAGAATACTGCTTCTTCAAGATATTTTTCTTTTTTGTTATCTCTTAGAGGTAATCCTTCACGGATAGCTGGTTCATCAACTTGGATAATTGTAATTCCAGCTTTTTCTAAAAGTTCAATTTCATTTTTAAGAGCGATAGCTATTTGGTTGAAGATTTCTGCTTTAGAAATATCAGTTCTTTCAAATGACCAGTTTAGAATTGTAACTGGTCCAGTTAACATACCTTTAACAGGACGGTTAGTTAAGCTTTGAGCATAAGCAGTTTCTTTAACTGTAACAGCTTCAACGTGTTTTACATCTCCGTAAATGATTGGTGGTTTAACACCACGAGAACCGTATGATTGAACCCAACCGAATTTAGTAGATGCAAATCCAGCGAAACGTTGACCGAAGAACTCAACCATGTCTGTACGTTCGAATTCACCGTGAACTAGTACATCGATGTCAAGATCTTCTTGGATTTTAATCCAACGAGCGATTTCTTCTTCGATGAATTTTTCATATGCTTCATTAGATAATTCACCTTTTTTCCATAGAGCACGTTGTAGACGTACTTGTTTAGATTGAGGGAATGATCCGATCGTAGTAGTTGGTAATAATGGTAAGTTGTATTTTTTGTTTTGAACTTCACGACGAACTTTGTAATCAGATGGACGAGTTGAACGAACATTTTCACTAGATTCTAATTCAAGGTTTCTGAAATCAGCATTTTGTAATTTATTGAAGTCTTCAACGTGTTTTTGGTATGCTGCATCTTCTTTACCATCTAATTTGTTAGCTAGTAAGTTAAGTTCTACTAATTTTTGATCAGCAAATGCTAAACCGTTTAGTAATGTTTCTTCTAATTCAGTTTCATTTTTAGTTGTTACTGGTACGTGTAGTAATGAACATGAAGGTTGAATTACTAATTCAGCAACGTTAGCTTTAATTTCTTCTAATAATGCAGAACTATCTTCGAAATCATTGCTCCATACGTTACGTCCATCAACAACCCCAGCAAATACTTCTTTATTTTTGAATAAACCAGCTTTTACATTAGCTAAGTTTTCTTCTCTACCATGAACGAAGTCTAAACCGAAAGCTACTGGTAAATCAGCAAGTTTTTCAGCTTCTACTAAAGCTTCAAAGTAAGTTTGGAAGATGAATTTAGCATCTACTTCGTTGTTGAAGTGGTTGTATACTTTGTGAGCTAATTCTACGTAGTTTCTACCTTCATCAGTAACAAAGATTGGCTCATCTACTTGGATGTAAGAAGCACCAGCTTCAGCTAATTCTTTAAATACTTGAGTATATAATGGTAATAATTTGTCTACAGCTTTTTCAAATTCTCCTTCAGCTAGACCACTAGATAAAGCAACATATGTAATTGGTCCAGTGATTACTGGTTTAGCTTTATCTCCTACTATTTCTTTTGCTTCTTTATATAAGTCTAATAGACGAGTATTGTTTAATTTAGGGTTAACATTTTCCCATTCTGGTACGATGTAGTGGTAGTTAGTGTTAAACCATTTTTTAAGTGCAGATGCAACATTATCTTTGTTACCACGAGCGATATCGAAGAATAAGTCTACATCAACTTCTCTTCCTTCAAAACGTTGTGGAATAACGTTGAATTGAACTGATAAATCTAAAATGTGATCATAAAGTGAGAAATCACCAACTGGGATAAAATCTAATCCAGCATTTAATTGTTTCTCGATATAAAGACGACGAAGTTTTCCTGCTTCTTCAAATAACTCGTTTTGACGAACTGTACGCGCCCAGTATCCTTCAATTAATTTTTTCCATTCTCTTTTTTCCCCTAAACGTGGGTATCCTAAACTTGAAATTTTTGTCATTATTTTTTCCTCCTGAGATTTTCTCTTTTTGTGTATATTGAATTATAAAAATAAAAAACGCCCTTAAACAATATCTAATATTGTCTAAGGACGTGCGTTTTATACGTGGTACCACCTTATTTTATGGAAAATCTAAAATGATAAATTGAATTTTTTAGTTTTCCACCTCATTAAAATTTTAACGCTATTTTCTGCGTAATTATCTAACTTGTGCTCGATAATTAAAACTCAAAGACCATCTTCAAAAAAACTCATTAATCTCTTTTCAGCTACCGAGACTCTCTGGTGTAAATCCTTTTTTCTACTCATCTTATCCATGTAATAATATATTAATTTGTAAAAATATTTTTTTATTCAGTCTTAAATACGACAAAAGGGTAGTAACACAAGGGACGAAATGACCGTGTTACCACCCAATTTTATAATCTTAAAATAAATTTTAATCTTACCTCAATGATTATTAACGGTTATCAACCGGAACTAACTTATATATACTCATTAGTTCAGCTCTGTGACCATTTACAATACACTCAAATCCTTTTTTTCACCAACCAAAAGGTCTCTAATAATTAAGAAATATTGCTCTTCACTTCTTCGCTTTTTAAAACTGTTAAAGAAATATTAACATAAGATATTTTCTTTGTCAACACTTTTTATTAAAAAAATTAAAAACTTTTTTCGAAATTGTCAGAAATCTAAGGCGAACCATATATATTAGTATATTTTTAAAATAATATTTTTATAATATCTATTTAAGAATTATTTAAACATTTACTAATAGTTAGTTAATATCTATAAGGTATACTGTATTCATCAAACAAAAAGTTTTGGTAATAAAGTATTAATAAGAGGAGAAAAATACAAATGAAGAATAACTTTATGAAATCAGAAAATTTTACAAAATGGGCAATAAGAAAAGTTAGTGTTGGAGTAGTATCAGCAGCAATTGCAAGTGGTATTTTTGTAATTGTAGGAGGTGGAGAAGCTCACGCAAGTGATAAACAATTAGATAAAGCACCAATAGTTGAAACTGTAAAAACGCAGGTAGATGAAAATGTAGTTACTAAACCAACAGAAAAATCTGAATCAGTAGAAACAACAACAGTAAAACCTAAAGAAACTGATAAAACAGTCGAACAACCTGTAGTTGGAACAGATAGAGAAGCTAAACCTGAGGTAACAGAAAATAATATCTTAAGTCTTGCTAAAGATACTGTAGATGCACCAAAAATGGATGCACCAGATATGACTACACACAAAACAACTCCAGTTGAAGTTAAAAAAGCAGTAATGGAAAATACGAAAGATGAAGTTAACGTACCAGCTAAATACCTAGATAAAGCAAACTTCCCTGGACCATTTACAGCGGGTGTAAACCAAGTAATTCCTTATCACTTATTCGCAGGTGATGGAATGTTAACTCGCTTAATCTTAAAATCATCAGACACAGCTCCATGGTCAGATAACGGAACAGCGAAAAATCCAGCTCTTCCACCAGTGGAAAATTTAACAAAAGGATTATACTTCTATGAAGTAGACTTAGCAGGAACACAAGGGAAATCAGATAAAGAATTATTAGATTTACTTAAAGCAAATGGAACACAAAGTTACAAAGCAACAATCAAAGTATACGGTGAAAAAGACGGAAAAGCAGATTTAACAAATGTAGTAGCTACAAAAGATCTAAATGTAAATCTAAATGGATTAACAACTGTTAA
>NZ_JAPWCC010000018.1:0-43073 GCF_041433735.1 Gemella sp. 20925_1_85
AAAATATGAATCATCTTCTTAATGTTCGGAAAATGATTCATATTGTATTTTATTCTTTTACATTTACAGTCAAGTTCTGTAAATATGTTTTAAATGATGAGTTGACCTCTTCACTCAATCCTTTAGTAGCATTTAAATCCACTATTATTTCTACTTTTTCATTATACGTTTGTGTCATAATTATATTACTTAATACACAAATATTAGAGACTAAACCGCAAAACTCTACTTCTTTATAGTCACTTCGTGAAATGAATTTTGCTAGATCTATACTTCCGAAAGAGGTCTTATTAAAGACTTTCTTAGCTTGTTTTTCATATCCAGCTACTTTTCCGTATAAATTATGACCTTCGCTATCAATTATACAGTGTTCAATAGGTAAATGTTTACCTTCTCTAGTTGTAAGATAATTAGTATAGTGAGTGTCTTTTGTGAAGATTACATCTTGACCAGCTTTTAAATACTCTTCAATTTTGTTAGCTATTACTTGATCAAGTTGTTCTGCTGTTTCAAACCCTAAAGCACCATCTACAAAGTCCTTTTGATAATCGACTACTACAAGTAATTTTTCAGTCGTATCATGTTTTAACAATACCCTTAGATATAATAAAAATGCCACAAATGCTAAAAATCCTAAGCAACAAAAAATAATATCTGATTTAAATTTCGGATTTGTTCTTTCATCTAACACTACAAACTTAACTAAAACAGCAGCATCTATCAATAACAGAACTAGTAGATATTTCATTCTTTTTCTAAAATATACAGCAAAATCTTTTGCGCCTAATTTTTTATAAATTAAGTAGATAAATAATGCTGCTATTGCTAAAATGAACAACATTGTTCCATACTTATGTAGTAATTTAAATGCATGGGGAGCACTTGGTCCCAATACATAACCTAGAGTAATAAACACAACTACCCAGAATACTCCACCGATTGTTGAATATATATGGAATCTTTTAGCATCTATACGTGAAATCCCAGAAAAATATCCAAGTATATGTCTTACTCCTGGTAAGAAATATGCTATAACTATTACAATATTTCCAAATTTATTAAAAAATTCAGCCGCTTTTGTCATTCTATATGGTGTAAGTCCAATATATGAACCATATTTATCAACAGCTTTAGTTCCCAACCTTCTACCAACTTCATAAGAAAATTGCATCCCTATAACAGTTCCTAATGCACTTGCAACAATCATCCCTATATAACTTCCATGATTATTATATGCCATTATTCCAGCTACTACCATCATCGTCTCACCTGGTAGAGGTAACGCTGCAAATTCCAAGATAAGCGAAACAAATAATATTATATATACATGTTCAGTTAATAGTTTAAATAACATTTCCATATATAAACTATTCTCCTTTTTTATTTATTTACTAATAAATTATATCATATTTCATACACACTTAAAAGCTAAATTAATAAATTAAATATGATATAAATAATATTGAAAATTATCTTATCATACTTAACTTATAGCTAGTTAAAATAATTTTCTATTTATAGAAAATTAAAACTAGAGCTTTACATCACGTAAAACTCTAGTAACTTATTAATTTCTATTTTCTTTCTTCGATAACTTTTACTAAGTCTTTGATTTGAACGATGTTTTCTGCATCTTCATCAGAAAATTCAAATCCGTATTTTTCTTCAATATCCATTACTACATCAGCAACGTCAATTGAATCAGCATCAAGATCTTCATTTAATCTTGATTCTAAAGTAATTTTATCCGCATCTATTTTAATATACTTAGTAATAATCTCTTTTACTTCTTCGAAAATTGCCATTAATTTGTTTCTCCTTTTTCCATCGTTTCTATCATTATACCATAAAGTTTTGTTTTGTGTATTTGTTTTGCTTGTTGAACTGCATAATATAGTGCATTTTCATCAGCTGAACCATGAATTTTTATACTTGGTTTTTTTATCCCTAATAAGAAAGCTCCACCATATTCACTGTAATCAAATTTCTTTTTGAATTTTGAAATTCCGCTTTTTACTAGTAATGCAGAGATTTTTGTTATCAAGTTTTCTAAGAAGATACCTTTAATCATTTTCCCTAATGAACTTGCTACACCTTCAATAGATTTCAATAAAATATTCCCAGCAAATCCGTCAGCAATAACTATATCATATTTATGCTCAAGAATTTCTCTTGCTTCTATATTTCCTTTAAAGTTAGCAATATATTCTTTAAGTAACTTATGAGCTTCTTTATATACTTTATTACCTTTTGATTCTTCAACACCAACATTAAGTAATGCTACCGAAGGTGTTTCAATGTTATAGATATATTTCATATATAATTGACCAAGTTTAGCATAGTTTAGCAAATCATCAGGTTTTGCTTCTACATTTGCACCTAAATCTGTAAGTAAAAATTTATGTTCAGATCTTGTTGGTAATAATGATGCTAATCCTGGTTTAGAGATACCCTCAATGCGCCCTAGCATAAATAGCGAACTAGCCATAAAAGCACCAGTGCTTCCACCTGAAATTGCTACATCAATAACATCATTATTTAAATCAGATAACATTCTTATCATAGAAGCATCTTTTTTCTTTCTATGAACACGTGCTGCATCATCAGACATTAGCACCTCTTCAGTACAAACATTCTTAATAATATTTTCTGTTTTAGTTATTTGATTTAAGTTTTCTTCAAGTCCATAGACATAAAGTTCTACTTCATCGTCTTTATAACTATTTACAAAGTTAATAATTCTACTAGGCTCATCTACTCCTAGTATATCAATACCTATTTTCATAATATTATGCACTTTCTTCTCCTATTAATTTTGCTTCTACTACAAATCTGCTTTCCCATTCACCAGTTTGTGGATTAAAATTATCACAAGTAAATAATTTTAATATTTTTGGTTCGTTCTCATGTTGTTCCAAAATTTCAACTTGCGTTGGTACTACATCATAAAGTTTGTTTACTTCATATGTACGTAATTTATCTTTCGAAATAATTTGAATTTTAGCGCCAGTTTTTATTTTGTTTAAGTTATTGAATCTTATTCCAACACCTTGAACACTATGTCCTGCTATAACAACGTTTTGAGCATCTAAAGTTGATGGTTCTTGTGATGTTGCTACTCCATTAATTAAATTGATTTCAGTAACATCTTGGAAGATTGGTTCTTCTATATCTACACTATCAATTTTTAAAATTCCTAACATTGAGTCTGTTAATTTAATTTTTGACTCATTATCTGTAAACATTTTTTGCCACCACGGTATGTCTACTTCACCTTTATTATTTTTATAAGCTGTAATAATCTTATCATTAGCATCACCTGTTAAATATTCTCTAATTTGATTTTTGAATATCAATACTACCGATGTACATAACAGTACCACGATAAGAACATTCAAAAAAGCATTTTTAAACTTCTTATTCATTGCATCCTCCTATATTATAGTTTCTTTTAATCCAACATACTGTAATAATCTTTCTTTATTATCAGTTACTTCAATAATTTTTATCGCTAATTTTTTCGCTAAATACATTAAATCAACATCATTAATTAAATCAGCAACTTTAAAACTTGGTACACCACTTTGTTTCGTTCCAAAAAAATCACCTGGTCCACGCTGTTTTAAGTCAAATTCTGCAATTTTAAAACCATCATTTTCTAAACACATTATATCTATACGTTCACTTTTTGAATCAGTTACTAATATACAATAAGACTGAAACTTACTTCTTCCTACACGTCCTCTTAGCTGGTGTAATGTAGCCAGACCAAAACGATGAGCATCTACGATAATCATGAATGTAGCATTTGGAACATTTACTCCAACCTCAATTACAGTAGTAGAAATAAGTATATGTATTTCTTTATTTAGAAATTTCTCTACAATTGCATCTTTTTCTTTATTATTCATTTTACCATGTAGAATTGCAATTTTATAGTCATCTGGTAGATAGTTTTTAATATTCTCATATGTTTCCTCTACATTTTGCAAATCCATCTTCTCAGATTCTTCAATCAATGGACAAACAACATAACCTTGTCTTCCATTATCGAGTTCCATACGAATATTATCTAGAACTTTATAAAAACTCTTATTCGTTGCTTTATAGGTCTGAACTTTTTTTCTACCAGCCGGTAGCTCATCAATTGTAGATACTTTAATATCAGTAATCAATGTGATTGCCAAACTTCTCGGTATTGGGGTTGCTGTCATCATTAATGAATTAACAGCTTCTCCTTTGTTACTTAATAATTGACGTTGTTTTACACCGAATCGATGTTGTTCATCGGTAATTACATATTTTAAATTATTGAATTTCACATCTTCTTGAATTAAAGAGTGAGTTCCAATTAATAATTCTATCTCACCAACCTCAAGTAAACTTAAAATAGTATTTCTTTCTTTCTTAGGCGTGCTACTAGTCAATAACGCTACCGAGATATTCAAATCTTTGAAGAATTCGAAAAATGTTTCAAAGTGCTGATTTGCTAGTATCTCAGTTGGCGCCATAATTGCTGTTTGATAACCTGCTTTTATCGTTGCATACAAAGTTGCTGCCGCTACTGCAGTTTTACCACTACCAACATCACCTTGCAATAATCTGTCCATTTTATAAGGATTATTTAAATCATCTACTATTTCGTCAATAACACGACTTTGAGCGCCTGTTAGCGTAAAAGGTAAACTATTTTTAAAGTCATTGATATCTTTATTGTTTACTCCAACACAATATCTAGTGTCCTCTATCCTACTATTTATATTTTGAAGCTGTAATTTTAACTGGTAGTTAAACAACTCATGAAAAGCAAACATCTTCTTAGCTTTGTCAAATTCCTCAGAATTTTTTGGATAGTGTAACGTATATAAAATCTTATCTAATTTCCAAATTCCTTTAAAATTTTCAGGAACTAGATCTAAGATAATATTTTCACCATCTATCATATTAAACGACTCTTCAACAAGCTTGGTAAATTTTTTCTGCGTTATCCCTTGTTTAAGATGATAAAAAACTTCAATAGTATCACCTTTAGGCTTCTCATCAACAACATTGAAACTTACGCTCGAAGCTGTTATCGTATTATTTGCAGCATTATACGTCCCTTTTACAACTACATCCTTACCTTCAATTAGATTTTTTTTCAAGTAATGTTGATTGAAAAATACTATCTTTATGCTACCAGAAGAAGTTGATAATGTAAAAAATGACCTACTTCTTCTATTTCCATAGAACTGGGTACTAACCCTAGTTTCTACCTTTCCAGTTGTTATAACTTTTTCATTATCTTTTACAGAAGAAGAAAAATCAGTAGAACTAGATACTCTATAAGGAATATTATACAAAATATCACGAATAGTATAAATTTCTAGTTCGTTCAAAGTTTGTAAATACTTCTTTCCTACACCTTTTATAGTTCCTACTGATTTTTCTAAAATATTAATCATTACCGAATAATAAACTCCTATATTTTTCTCCAGTTTTTGTGATTGCAAGACCACCTCTTGCAGTCTCTTTCAATGTCGTGGACATTTCTAATCCTATTTTATACATCGCTTCTAGTACTTCATCAGCAGGAATTCTACTCTTTATACCTGCCAATGCTAAGTCAGCAGCCATAAGTGCCGTTGAAGCTCCAGCTGCATTTCTTTTTACACAGGGTACTTCTACTAATCCCGCTACAGGATCACATACAAGACCAAGCATATTTTTTAATGCTATGGCAAATGCATGAGCACTCATCTCAGCATCTCCGCCCATTGCTTCGACAATAGCTGCTGCAGCCATTGCACTTGCTGAACCTATTTCCGCCTGACAACCACCTTCTGCACCAGAACAAGAAGCATTATTCGCTACTACAAAACCGAAAGCACCGGCTGTAAATAACATTTTTAATTGTGTTTCTTCATCAATATCGAATTTTTGTTTAAGTGCATGAATACAACCTGGAAGAACTCCAGCCGATCCAGCAGTTGGAGTTGCACAAATTAAACCTAATGAGGCATTTACCTCATTAGTTGCAATTGCTGCTGCAACTCCGTTTAAAAAGTCACTCCCTGTAATTGACTTGCCGCTATCTATATATTCTTGAAGCTTCTTGGCATCTCCTCCAGTAAGTCCTGTTTTTGAACTCACTCCCGCCAAACCTTCTTCGACAGCTTGCATCATTACATTTAAATTTCTTCTCATTAATTTTTCGACTGCAGATCGTGTAACGCCATTCACTTCAATTTCTTGTTCTATCATTAATTCAGAAACTGGTTTATTTTCTAATTTTGATTTTTCAACTATTTCTGCTAAACTAGTAAACATTCGGGTTCCTCTACAATCTATCTGCAAATTTTACTTCATTAATATAATCTAGTTCAGTTAATTTCTTAATTTTATCTTCAGTTAATTCTTTTTGTGATTCTACTACTAATAAGTTTATTCCCTCTAGAATAGAACTTGAATACATCTCACTTACTTTTAAACCACCGAATATTTCTTCAATTTGTACTGAAAGATCTTTTTTAATATCGTCTTTAAATTTATAAAATATGAAATAGCTAGGAAAATCTCCTGATAAGTTCACATCGAAACCTAAGAGCTCAAAGATTACCATTTTTCCTCCACCTATTGACTTTCCAATAAGATCTAGACTATGTCTTCCTGCTTCAACTTCTATTTTCGCTGTATTTGGATGAATGTGTTCAATTCCACTTTCTATAAACTCAAACTCCATCCCTGCTAATTTTGCATCTTCCATACTCGTTCTTATGCGTTTATCAGATGTGTTATAACCTAATAAACCACCTATTAATGCAATGTCAGTTCCATGCCCTTTATACGTTTCTTTAAACGAACCATATAATGTTATTTTTACATTTTCTGGTTGTTCACCAAAAATATATCTTGTAAATAGACCAATACGCACTGCACCAGCTGTATGTGAACTTGATGGACCTACCATTACAGGTCCTATAATATCAAATACACTTCTGTATTTCATATTTACACCTCCAATATTGTAGGTAATATAACAGGTTTTCTTCCTATTTCACTTTCTAAAAATTCTCCTAAAGCTTCTAAAATTTGTAGTCTTATTTGGTAAACACCACATTCTTCATTTTCTAATGCTGCTAATACAGCATCTTTAATTATTACTTTAGATTGTGCAAATAATTCAGTAGATTCATTTACATTTACAAATCCACGGCTAATTACATCTGGATTATTCATTAGTTTTTTATTTTTAAAATCAATTGCAATTGAAACTACGATAACACCTTCTTCAGAAAGTTCTTTTCTATCTTTAATTACAACACTACCGATATCACCAATTCCTAATCCATCAACATATACATCAGATGCATCAAACTTACCAGCAATTCTAGCACTATCACTAGTTAAGGCTAGCACTTCACCATTTTCCATAATAAATGAATTTTCTAATGGAATATCACACTCTGCCGCTGTTTGAGCATGAATAACCTGCATTCTATACTCACCGTGAATTGGCATGAAATACTTAGGTTTAATAAGTCTAAACATTAATTTTTGTTCTTCTTTTGAACCGTGTCCTGATGTATGAACATTATTTACACTTGATGTAATAACATTGGCACCAAGCTTTGATAATAAATCAATATTCTTATTAATAGACAATGTATTTCCTGGAATAGCTGAGCTTGCAAAAATTACAGTATCAGTCGGCATTATTGTGATTTTCTTATGCGTTCCATTAGCTATTCTACTTAATGCTGCAAGTTCCTCACCTTGAGTACCTGTACATAAAATAAGTAATTTATTAGGATCTACTTGGCTTAGATATTTACTATTAACAAACGTTTCTTTAGGTGCTTTAATATAACCTAACTCCGTTCCTATTTTAATAGCTTTTTCCATAGAGCGACCAAATACCACAATCTTTCTACCATGTTCAATACATGCTTCTACTACTTGTTTTACACGATATACGTTCGATGCAAACGTAGCGAATATAACTCTATGTTTTTCCTTACGAAGTATATTAGAGATTGTTTTCCCTACTTCTTTTTCACTTTGGGTAAACTCTGTTCTTTCTGAGTTTGTTGAGTCAGAAAGTAAACATAATACACCTTGTTCACCAATCGCTGCCATTTTATGTAAGTTAGTTCCTTGACCAACAGGAGTAAAATCAAATTTAAAGTCTCCTGTATGAACAATATTTCCTTGTGGAGTATTAACAATTACTCCAAATGAATCAGGAATTGAGTGAGTAGTGTTATGGAATGAAACTTTAAGATATTTAAAGCTCAACACTGTATCTTCATCTATCACGTTTAACTCAGCTTTGGCCAATAAATTGTGTTCCTCTAGTTTTGATCTTATAAGACCAATAGCTAAGGGTCCACCATAGATTGGTAAGTTTACTTTTCTAAGTAAAAATGGTAATCCACCGATATGATCTTCGTGACCGTGAGTAATTATTAGTGCTTTAATTTTGTCCACATTTTTCTCAATATATGAGTAATCTGGGATTACATAGTCAATTCCTAGAATATTATCTCCAGGAAATTTAACTCCAGCATCGATAATAACTATTTCATCTCGATATTGGATTGCATAGGTGTTTTTCCCAATTTCCCCTAGACCACCAATGGCAGCTACACCTACTTCATTTTTTTTAATGATCTTATCCATTAACTTTCTCCACTTTAAAGTCTTCAGATTGTTTTTCAAACTCTAAGTATGCTTCGCTTAATTCTTGAACAAGTTCAACATTGTAGTTTCTGTCATCTAAATACTTTCTTACTGCTGGTACTCCATCAGCTTCAACATATAATACTTGAGTGTTCTCCCTTACTGGAATCTCTTTTGAATTTTCTTGGTAAAATACTTTAAATACTGCCATTAATAATCTCCTATCATTTGTTTTAATATATTTAATGTGTAATCTATTTCATTTTTTGTTGTGTTAATATTTATAAATGAAAACTGTATAATGTTTCTTTCTTGTAAGTATGAACTCTTGTAATGAATAAAAATATTATTTATCGCAAGTGAAGAACCTACATTAAGTGAACTTATACTTTCAGGAAGTTCTACAGTAATTATTACTGGAGATACTTCTTTTTCTTTAAATTTCATAATTGGAAGATTTAATTGCTTTAATCCTTCCTTCATATATGTATATTTTTCTTGTACCTTTTCGTATCTTTCATCAGTTTTAAAAGCATCTAATGCTGTGTTTAAAGCTTCCATTAAAATCGATGGTTGAGTGAAAGGTATAGATGTAAGTTTGTTTGCATAGTGTAAATCTAGATATAATGGTGTGTTTTCTAAAGGAACTAACTCACAGTTAGAACCAACTATTGCTAAACCTGCTACAGAACAAAATGCCTTTCCAGATGAACAAGCTACATAATCAACATCTTTATAGCTATATTTAATAGCTCCTACTGCTGAAACTGCATCCACTGCTAAGACTAAGTTATTTTCTTTAACTATTCTAGTAATTTCATCTAAATCATTTAATATTCCAACACTAGTCTCGTTGTGAACTACATAAACAAAATCATAGTTTCCAGATTTAAGTTTATCCGATAGTACATCAAGATCAAAGCTTTCTCCAAATCCTACAGAATAAGTCTCTATATCAAGCCCATGTCTCTTTGTTTCACGAACTAGCCTATTACCAAATTCGCCATTAGCTAAAACTAGCCCATTTATAAGATTTCTTCCTTTTAATTGAGCCATAATAGCTTCGTTAGCTAGTGTAGCTGATCCATGTAATATCGTTGCTTGTTTGACATTCAAAATACCTTCAATCTTCGCTAATGTATCCTTAGTCAACGCAACAAATTCACTACTTCTGTGTGAGTATAATTGCTTAGATAATTTTGCTGTTACATCTTCAGATAAATCAACTGGACCTGGTAAGAAGTTTATTCTTTGTGCTCTAGCCAATCTTTCAATAACTTTATTACCATTATCCAGTTTAAGATACATAGGCATATACTCTGCTTCTTTTGTCCCTACATTTTCATGGAATTTTACAAATCCTATGTGATTATATAATTTTTCCTGGCGTGTTGTACCTGAAATAAAAACAATGTCGTATGCATTTTGAATTATATAATTAAACGTTCTTTGTAATAATTCTGTAAAAACTTTAGTTTTTCTATATTGCTCCTTGATTGAAAGCAATCTAATTTCTACAGGTTTTTTGTAACTACCTTTATAGAATTTATCAATATCATTTAATTTTAGATCTAACGAAAACGGTCTTTGATCAGATAATGAAATCATCCCAATTACATCATTTTTCTTTTTCGCTATAATATATATATTTTTATCATGAAATTTATCTTTTAATTTTTTTGTTTCATTTTTTTCATGTTGAGGAATTTCTTCAACAAATGTTTCATAATTTAATTTGAAAATTTGTTCATATTCTTCCGCTGTATTTGCTATTTTATAAATCATAATTTTTCCCCATAACTTTATTTGGTTAAATTTTCTCTACACTATATCTTACCATAATTATAACTTTTTTTCAAACTAACATGGTTGAAAACTCAATAAATAACAAATTTATTGCATTATGTTTAACATCTATTCAAAATACATTTCAAAAAATAAAGAAGACTCATATTCATAGAGTCTTCTTTATAAATTTACTTAATACTATTCTTAAAGAATACGTTGGTTTTTAAGTGCAGTTACGAAGTCAGTTAATTCATAAATTGCTTTAGCTTCGATGATTTTTTTAAGTTTCGCTGCTGCAAAACCTTTAGCTTTTTTACCACCCATAACATCAGCAATACCGTCTTTATGACCTAATGAACATACTACACCACGGTTAATGTATTTAAAGTCACCAACTTGTTTTCCACTGATTCTAGCTCCAACGTATGCACCCATTTGGTTAGCGATTTGAGCTGTTGTTGGATATGGTCTTTCTTGACCAGTTTCGATGAATGCTGCACAGTCACCAACGATATAAATCTCGTCGTGTCCAGGTACTGTTAATTGTTGTGTAGTTACTAGACGTCCACGTTTAGAAAGTTCTGGGAATGCTTCGTCCATAAGTTTGTTTCCACGAACACCTGCAGTCCATACTAATGTAGATGCAAATAGTTCTTTTCTTTCTCCATCAACTTCAATAGTGAAGCTATCTTTAGTAGCACCTTTAATTCCAGCTCCTAAAATAATTTCAATACCATTATCTTCTAAGTATTTTCTTGCATAATCACTATACTCTTTAGTGAACATTGGTAATAATGTTGGGGCTGCATCTAATCCGTAAATTTTAACTAATTTTTCATCAATTCCGTATTTAGAACATAATTCTTTTTTACGGTGAACTAATTCACCTAAGAATTCCATACCAGCAAGACCTGTACCACCAACGATTACTGAGATATCTTTAATATCTTTTTCTTCACTTGTAGCATATTTTCTGAAGTTATCTTCTAATGTAGCAGAGATTTTTTCTGCAGCATTAATGTCAGCGATTGGCATTGCATTTTCAGCCATACCTTCAATTCCGAATGTTTCTGGTTGGAAACCTAATCCAACTACAAGTACATCGTAATCAAGTTCGTGTTTTTTAGTTAATACTAATTTTTTCTCAGTATCAATTTTAATTACTTCATCTTGAATAAATTCAACACCTGGAGTTACAAGATCTTTAATATCAATACAAATATCTCTTGATGCAATATTACCTGCTGATACTTCGTGTAAGTTTACTGTATCATAGTGATAAGAGTTTTTGTTTACTAGAGTAACTTTTACCTCTCCAGCTTTAGCAGCTTTTTTTAATCCTTTTAAAGTCGTTAGTCCTGCATATCCAGCACCTAAAATTACTACGTTTTTCATAGTATTGATTTCTCCTTTTAACTGTTATTTTGTATTTTATCCGCAGCAGCAGCCGTTTCCACAGCAGCCACCGTCTTCATCATCATAAATTTCAATCATATTTGGATTGTGTAATGTAAATTCACTTCCAAATTCATCTTGAACATAATCAATTTCAAGACCTTTTAACAGAAGTTCGTCTTCTTCATTAACAATAACTTTTAAATCGCCGAAGTTAAGTACTTTATCTCCTGCTTCTAATTCATCCTTGATATCAATTGCATATTGCATTTGAGTACCTTGTAACTCTATAGAAATTTTTAAATAACTATCTCTTTTATCAGCATCAAATAACATCTCTTGGAATTTTCCAACTGCTACATCTGTTATCAAGATTAATTGATTCTCTGTATTAGCCATAAAATGTTTCCCTCTTTATTTTTATTTTCTATTTATTATTATAACCGTTTTTTTAATAAAATAATAGTATCTTGCTTACTTTTTATAAAATTATTTGTGAAAATTTTATGAATTTTTTAAAATAATAAAATTTCATGAAACAGTATTCTATCAGTATACTTATATAAGTTCAATAAAATCCTAAATTTTAAGTTCTAATAATCAATCTAATAATATTTTAATAGTTACAAATGTAGTCGATAAATATTAATGAATTTATATACTATTTTTCTATTTAAAATAAATAAAATCCCAAATTCAATACTATATTAACACTTCACGTTTATAACTTCTAACTTAAATATTTTAATTCTTAATACAGATTTCGTCCTATGTATTCATTAAATCCTATAACGCTTACTCAGTTTATTGACTTTTTTTATAGCCACAAGTATAATAACATATAGAAAGGTGGTTGTATTTTGAATAAAGAGTATTATGAAACAGTAGATAGAATAAAATTTGAATTAGAAAAAATACGCCCCAAGCTTATTATGGATGGCGGTAATATTGAATATATAAATTTCAAAGATGGCATACTAAAAGTTAGATTCCTTGGAGAATGTGCTAATTGCGAACTATCCCATATTACATTAAAATATGCAATAGAGAAAACATTAAAAGAAAAAATACCCGAAGTGAAAAAAGTATTACAGGTGAAAATGAGCGTCGTCTAGACGCTTTTTTTATTATATTTATAAAAAAAGAGTAGACAAAAGTCTACTCTCGATGACGTCCCAGAAGGGATTCGAACCCCTGACCGACGGCTTAGAAGGCCGTTGCTCTATCCTGCTGAGCTACTGAGACATATTTAATAAGAACCTCTCTCTGAAGTACTTTAATAGTATATCAATTATTTTATATTATGTCAATACTTTTTTTTAGAGAATTATAAATATTTTTTAGGAAAGCAGTTATTACTATAATTAACTTATATAAAATAGTTTTCCAGTGTTAAAATATCATCATGATTTTATACAAAAATAAAAAAGGAAAGCATTGATTTCTCAAGTTGCTTCCCTTTATTGTTATTAAAAATTATCTTCTTAATCCTAGAGCTTTAATTAATTCACGGTATCTTTGGATATCTTTTTTAATTAAGTAGTCTAGTAAGTGACGACGACGGAAAACTTTTTTAAGTAATCCACGACGACCTGCGTGATCTTTTTTGTGAGTGTTTAAGTGCTCAGTTAAAGCATCGATTTCTGCAGTTAATACTGCGATTTGTACTTCTGGAGAACCAGTATCTGATTCGTGAGTACGGAATTTAGCGATAATTTCTTGTTTTCTTTCTTGACTAATTGCTGCCATTGCAATTTCCTCCATATAATTTTATTTTGCGACCTTAATCCTAGTGTAGAACCTGGAGGGTTTCTATACCACGAATAAGGAACATAAGTTATTGTACAACATTTTTTAATATAATTCAAGAGATAACATTTAAAATCTGTACAATAACGAAGATTTTAGTAATCTTTCTCTTCGCAAGTTTTTTTATCTAGCTTAAGTTGTTCTTTTAAGTGATCGAAACTCTCAAATTTTTGTTCTTTTCGTAAAAATTCATAGAAGTAAATTTCGATTTTTTCTCCATATATATCCTCATCGAAATCTAAAATATGTGTTTCTATAAATTTTTTATTTTTTTCATCTGAAACAGTCGGATTATAACCAATATTTGTAACTGATTTATAAATTTTATTATTAACTTTAATCTTAGTTATATATACACCATTCGTCTCGGGTAATAGATATTTACCGTCTAATTCAAGATTAGCAGTTGGGAAATTAATTGTTCTTCCTAGTTGCCTACCTTTAACTACTAAACCAGAAATAGAATAGAATCTTCCTGTATATTCATTATATTTTGAAAATTCACTTTTTCTGACGAATTCTTTTAGTACGGTCGTAGATATTTTTTCCTCATCTATTTTCTCTTTTTCTAGAACCTTTACTTCTATTCCACTATCTTTTATCAAATTTGGTGTTCCTAATCCTTTAAAACCGAATCTATAATCAAATCCACAAAAAACCTTGTCTACATTTAATTTTTTCAGAATATTATTTATAAATTCTTCAGGCGATAAATTTTGTAATTTTTCATTAAATTCTAGATAGTACACCTCATTTACACCAAGACTTTCTAACAGTTCGTTTTTCTTATTAGTTGGTGTAAGAGATTCCTCACTAGTTTTTCCAAAATATTCTTTCGGACTCTTATCTAAAGTAATTACTGCAGATATAAATCCTTTTTCTGCAGCCTCTACAGCACTCCCTATTATTTTTTGATGAGCTTTGTGAATACCATCAAAAAAACCTAATGCTGCAATTCTTTTTTTATTTTGTTCCTTAATCTCACTTATATCTGAAATATAAAATATTTCCATCTTCATCTACCTACTCTATTATTTTTGGAAATGTCGTTTTTACTGATAATAATTCGTCTTCTTTATCTTTTAGATGATAAATTGCAATTGCCTCATTCTCATATGTAAAAACTATTCCATCTGTAAAATCGTAATCTGGAAATTGATTTTTTCTAAATCTTAATCCATTCATTACTTGCTTCGCTCTAAATTTCGGTATTTCAACAAATTGAAACTCCTCAAGAGCATATTCTTTTCTTAAAAGGCTGTGCTCCAAGTTTCCTTCTTGGACTTTTTGTTCAACTTCTGATAACTTCAAACACTTTTCCAAAGTTATCTCACCGCTTCTAGTTCTTGTTAACTTACTCATCGTACTAGGTAAATTTAATTTTTCACCAATACTTGTAGCTATAGTTCGAACATACGTTCCTTTACCACAGCTAATATCAATTGAAAAATAAAACTTATCATCTTTATAATACTCACTGTCTTCTATAAATGAAATATCATAAATGTTAACTTTTCTCGTTGGAATTTCTACATCAAATTGACCTCTTCTAGCATACTCATAAAGTTTTCTACCATTAACTTTAATTGCAGAATATATCGGTGGAGTTTGTTCTATTTCACCAATCATTGAAGATAAAATCTCCTTTATCTCATTAATGTTAATATCACTTACTTTACATTCTTCTATTACTTCACCAGTAAGATCTTCAGTAGTAGTCTTAAGACCTAAGCAAACTTCCGCTCTATAGCTTTTCCCTAAATCCATAGCATAATCACTTACTTTTGTAGCTCCACCAAGTAAGAGTAATAATACTCCATCAACTTCAGGATCTAGTGTGCCCGAATGACCAATTTTTTTCATTTGAAGAATTTTTCTTGCTTTAAAAACAACATCGTGACTTGTAATTCCACGTTCTTTGTAAATTGGTAAAATGCCTTCAAACATTATTTTTTATCCTCTTTTTTCAAACAATCTGGACACAAACCATAAACCTCAAATTTATGACCATCAATTTGATAACCTTTCAATTCTTCTATTTCTAAATTATCACATACATGGACATGAATTATTTTAGCTTTACCACAACTTAAACATATATGGTGGTGATGATGGTGATCAGTTTCTAAACATCCTATTTTAAAATATTTTTCACCTTTTATTTCAGTTGTTTCTAAAATCCCTAATTCTTCATAAGTACTTAGATTTCTATAGATTGTATCAAAACTTAGTCCGGGATACATCTTACCAAGAGTCTCAGAGACATATTTTGCATTTATATATCTATCCTCATTTACTAATAGCTCAACCATAGCTTTTCTCTTCTCAGTATATTTATATCCTTTTTCTTTTAAAAGTTTCATTATCTTATCAACTTTTTCTTCTGATATTTTCATAGGTAACCTCCTGTACTAACTATTTTTTAAAGTCTACAAACGTCTTACTTCTTAGCATCGCGATCTCATCTTTATATGGTGCAACATCTTTCTTTTCACCATACCAAGGTGTTTCTAAAATTTTAGGAATATTGGCAAACTCATCTAAGTGTACAATCCTATTAATTGCATCAAATCCAATACCACCATATCCGATATTTTCATGACGATCTTTATGTGCACCTAATGTATTTTTACTGTCATTAATATGTAGAACTTGAATTCTATCTAATCCTACTATCTTATCAAACTCAGTAAGCACCCCATCTAAATCATTAACGATATCATATCCACCTTCAAAAACGTGACAAGTATCAAAGGTAACAGTTAACTTCTCATTTAATGTAACTCCATCAATAATTTGAGCAATTTCATCAAATGTCCTTCCACATTCACTACCTTTTCCAGCCATTACTTCTAGAGCGATATTAGGTTTCATATCTTTTGTTAGGACTTCATTTAATCCTTTAACAATACTTGCTATACCTACATCAGCTCCCGCCTTAACGTGTGATCCTGGGTGTAGAACGATATTTTTAGCGCCAATTTTTTCAGTTCTTTCAATTTCTAGCCTTAGAAAATCAACTGCAAGTTGGTAAATATCAGGTTTAATAGTGTTTGCTAAATTAATAATATAAGGAGCATGTACTACAATATCACTTATATTTTTTTCTTCCATTAGCTTATGAGCTTCTTCAATACGTAGTTCTTCTATTGGTTTTCTTCTAGTATTTTGAGGAGCTCCAGTATAAATCATGAATGTATCACTATTGTAACTAGCCGCTTCTTTTACAGAACCAAGCATCATTTCTTTTCCAGACATTGACACATGTGATCCAATTTTCAAGTTCTTCATTATTTACCTCTATTTGCCTTATTGCTACGTTTAGCAAATTTTCTTCTTTCTTTTTGTTTAAGTTTATCCATTTTATATTTATATTTTTTCTTATAACCTGGTTTAACTTTTTTAGAAACTTTTACTTTTGATTTTAATTTTTCAGTTAAGTTATGATCAGCTACGACTTTCTTTCTACTTTGACGTTTATTTCTATCTTTAGCTTCAACGAATTCACCATTTCTAATATCTTGGTGATTAAATTCAATTCCACGTTTTTCTAAATCTTGTAATTTTTCTTCATCTTTATTGTTGTAAATTGTAATACAGTCTCCGCTTAATCCTGCACGTCCAGTACGTCCTGCTCTATGAATAAAGAAATCTAAATCATTAGGAATATTGAAGTTAATTACATGACTCACTCCTTCAATGTCAATTCCACGACTCATTAAATCACTTGCTACAACATAAGTGAAATCTAAGTTATTAATTCTTCTTTGCATTTGTTTACGCTCACGTGGCGTTAAATCACCGTGTAGAACACCTATATTTAATCCTTTAGAAATAAGATAGCTACTCACTTCTTCAACTTCAGTTTTCTTATTAGCAAAGATAAGTGCTAAATATGGATTAATAACTGTAGTAATTTCGTGTAATTTTTCTAAACGAGATGAACTTTTCTCTGGAATTAAAATATATTCAATTTTTCCAAATTTTGCATTATCAACTTCGATATACTGTGCATTTTTTAGATATTTTTTTAAGAAGTGATTCATTTGTGTTGGTATAGTCGCTGAGAATACTAAAAATTGGCAATTTTCCGCTGCTCTTTTAGAAATTTTATCAACATCTTCCATGAATCCTAAGTCGATCATCATATCACATTCATCTATAACAAGACTCTCAACTTCTTTAATAGCTAAGGCACTTGATTTATCTAATTCTAATACACGAGTTGGTGTACCAATAATAATATGTGGAGCATTAGATACTCTTTCAATATCTCTATTTAAATCTTGTCCACCGATACATAGTGTAATTTTAATATCTTCTTCGCTAAAACTAGCTATATGTAACGCCATATCGTATAATTGTCTAGATAATTCTCTTGTTGGTGCTAAAATTATACTTTGTGTTTTTTTCTTAGTTACATCTAATTTACTAAAAATTGGTAGTAAGAAAGAATGACTTTTCCCACTTCCTGTTTGTGATTTTGCTACAATATTTTTCCCTTTTAATACTGGTGAGAATACTCTCTCTTGTATTTTTGTTGGATTATCAAATCCTAAATCTATTACTGCCTTATTTACAAATTCATTAAATTTATATTGTTCAAATGACTTTGGTAACATTTAAAATCTCCTTTACGATTTCTCTAATCTTATTACATAGACTTTTTATCAGTCCACAATATCCTGCGTGAATTAATTTATAATAACGATTCTTGTTTCACGCCATAATAAACCATCCTTTATTATACTATAAATAGGTAGAATTAGCTATAAAAAACAATGTTTTCTTATCTATTATACGTTTTTTATGACTATTATTTTATAGTTAAATAAAAAAAAGTAATTCAGAAAATATTTTTACAATCTTCTAAATTACTTTTAATTATTATTTTATAATGTCAATCCCAGAACTTGTTCCTAATCTTTCTGCTCCAAGATCAACATATTTTTGTGCTGTTTCCTTATCTCTAACTCCACCACTTGCTTTAACTTTTGCATTGTCACCAACAACTGATTTCATTAGTTTGACATCTTCATAAGTTGCTCCGCCAGTTCCAAAACCAGTAGAAGTTTTGACAAAATCTGCTTTAGCTACTAGTGATAACTCACACGCTTTAACTTTTTCTTCATCAGTTAAATAACAAGTTTCGATAATAACTTTCAGAACATTATCACCAATCGCTTCTTTAATAAGACGAATTTCATTTTCTACATAATCAAATTCACCATCTTTTAATTTTGCAACATTGATGACCATATCTATTTCGCTTGCTCCATTTTCTACTGCCTCTTTAGCCTCGAATACTTTTGCAGCAGTAGTCATTGCACCTAATGGAAATCCTACAACAGCCGCAACTTTAACATCAGTTCCTTGTAAAAGTTGTTTAGCATCTGCAACATAACAACCATTAACACAAACACTATAAAATTCATGTTCTATTGCTTCTTCACATAGTTTTTGAACATCAGAACTACTTGCTGTTGCCTTTAAAATTGTATGATCAATATATTTATTTAATCCCATTTTTTTACCTCTATTCTATAACTTCTAATATATTTTTAATATTTTCTATTTTGTCTTGTCCAATTACATAGGCATCTAAGACCATGGCTTTACTAGATTGAACATTTTTTTCATCGTTAAAGTAAATTTCAGCAATAACTTCACCTTTTTCCACTTTATCTCCGACTTTTTTCTTAAGCTCGATTCCTACAGCATGATCAACCTCATCTTCTTTAGTAGCACGCCCAGCACCAATAACCATCGCTGCTTTTCCTATTTCTTCCGCTTTGATTTTTGTTACATAACCGTCTTCTTCTGAGAACACCTCTAATACTGATTTAGGTGTTGGTAACAGTTCATAATTGTTTACTACTTCGCCGTCTCCTCCACTTAATTCAATGAACTGTTTTAATAATTCTAAAGCATGACCATTATCAATAACTTCATCTATTTTTTTAGCAGCTTCTTCGTATGTCTTAACTTCACCTTTGTGTTTTAAAGCTAAATAGACAATTTCATAAACTACTTCCTTAAGATCATCAGACCAGTTACCTTTTAATGCTTCAATTCCTTCGATAATTTCATTAGCATTACCAATATTATACCCTAATGGCTCTTCCATATTAGTCAGTACTGCAATGGTTTTTCTACCTACACTATTTCCAATTTCAACCATTCTTCGTGACAATTCTCTCGCATCTTCAATAGTTTTCATGAAAGCACCGTCACCGACTTTTACATCTAAAATAATTAAATCAGATTGAATAGCCAGTTTCTTACTCATAATACTACTTGCTATTAAAGGAATACTGTCTACTGTTGCAGTCACATCACGTAATGCATATATTTTTTTATCTAATGGTACAATATTGTCACTGTAACCCATTAGCCCCACTCCAGTTTTACTAGCTACTTCTACTAGTTCTTCTTTTGTAGTACTAAATTTAAAGTTTCTAATTGCTTCAAATTTATCAATCGTTCCTCCAGTATGGCCTAAACCTTTACCAGATAACTTTGTTGTAGCCATTCCTACAGCTGATAAGATAGGTCCTAAAACTACAGTAACCTTATCACCTACACCACCCGTAGAATGTTTATCAACAAGATAATGATCTAAATCGTCAAAGTAGATTGTGTCTCCAGAATCCCTCATAGTTAAAGTGAAGTTAGTAAGTTCATCTTTTGTCATATTATTAAAATATACAGACATTAAAAATGAGCTCATTTGATAATCAGGTACCGTTCCTTTAAGGTAGCCCCCTAGTAAAAATTCAATTTCAGCCTTTGTAAGTTCTTTATTTTTTTTCTTTTTATCTATGATATCAACAACTCTCATAGGTTAATCTCCTTAAATATTTTTCATTGAAAGATAAACAAATATATCTTCTTAAAAATCTTTACAATAAAAATTCGTCATACTATACTTTTCATTCTCTATATAAATATTATTAGATACTTCTAATATCTGCAAACTCTTCTTATCTTTTAATATTTTATATAACTCTTCTTGACTTTTTTTACTATATACTATTTTATCACGAATTATGTACATTTTGTAGCCTAATAATATTAACATATAGTTTTTATATTTAAATAAAATCATAAATAACATATAGAATAAAACTAATAGTATAACTATTTTCCATAAAAATTGAAGTTTTTGATTTATAATCAAAAATGTAATAATTATCATCAAAATTAAGTAATAATAATCAATACCGCTTTGTCTAGAAA
The DNA here is from genome assembly GCF_041433735.1 of Gemella sp. 20925_1_85. Lineage (NCBI taxonomy): Bacteria > Bacillati > Bacillota > Bacilli > Caryophanales > Gemellaceae > Gemella > Gemella sp. 20925_1_85. The sequence continues at coordinate 20,893 of NZ_JAPWCC010000018.1, forward strand.
TTTCTTTTTTACTACAAACAAATATATTTGAAGGTTTACTCCCATTGTGAATTATTAAAGAAAAAATAGATATTATTGTTAGTATTGTAGTTAATAAGAGTGCATCTAAATCTTGCTTTACAAAAGTATAAATAAGTAAAACAAAATAAAGAGGCATAAATGAATAAATACAATAACTAATATAGTTAAATGATTTTTTCATCTCATACCTCCTATTTATTATCTTTTACTTTTTGGTTTAGACAAAATCTCCGAAAAAATTATATCATTCACAATTTTTTCTTTATCAAAAGTTAAAGAGTTTGAAAATATTTCTTTTTCTTTATCTAATATAACACGTGGTTTTCTTTCAAAAAATTGTTGCTGAGAAGATTCATATTTTGGAATACGATTATCCCTTTGATTATACTCTTTATAAACTTGTTTAGGTATTTTCTTCTGCTTAATTTTCTTAACAGTTTCTTTATTATTTTTTTTATTGTTCTTGGCTTTATCAATAATAAGTGAAACTATTAGGAAAATTATAGGAATCGCTAAACTACTCATCTTCCCCTCCTAGAGTTTCTGTTAAGATACTCATTTGCAATCAATCCTCGAACAAGATTTTCTTGAGAAAATTCTAATTTTTTAGTATTGCTTTTAAAATTACTTGGCTGGTCAAAATTTCTTTGCATCGAAAACTTATTACGACCTTTATTGTAATTTTCACTATAATACTGTTGATATTTGTTCATAGTAGAGTTATCAACTTGTTGTTCATATATATCTTCTTCATAAACTTGTTGATTAGATAAAGAACTTTGTCTATTTCTAAATTCATTAGAATCCTTATTTGCAGTTTCTTTGATTCTTTTCATCTCTTCAACTGCCTTCAGCGCTTGAGCTCGAGCATTGTCTAGCTCCATTTGTTTTGAATTATCTAAATTTTTTCTGTATCTTTTACTGTCAGAAGCAAAAACTATTGCGAAAATAGCAAAAATTATGATAAATGTTATTGGTGCTGCGAAAATTAAAAATGACATTTCACATCCTCCTTTTTATCTAATTATTTACCTGCTCCTGTTTCAGGTTGTGACATACGTTTAATTGAATCTCTCATACCTGTATCAGCTTCTAAATTCTTATAATTCATATAATCCATAATACCTAGATTACCTTGTTGGAAAGCTTTCGCCATAGCTAATGGTAATTCAGCTTCAGCTTCTACAACTTTCGCACGCATTTCTTGGATTCTAGCTTTCATCTCTTGTTCAGCAGCAACCGCCATAGCACGACGTTGTTCAGCTTTTGCTTGAGCGATATTTTTATCTGCGATAGCTTGCTCTGTTTGTAAGTTGGCACCAATGTTTTGACCGATGTCTACATCTAGAATATCAATCGATAAGATTTCAAATGCAGTACCTGCATCTAATCCCTTATCTAAAATTGTTTTAGAAATTCTATCTGGATTTTCTAAAACAACTGTGTGTGATTCAGAAGAACCGATTGTAGAAACAATACCTTCACCTACACGGGCAATAACAGTTTCTTCTCCAGCTCCCCCTACAAGTCGTTCAATGTTTGCACGAACGGTAATTCTTGCTTTTGCTTTTACCTCAATACCGTTAATTGCAACCCCTGCAATATATGGTGTTTCAATAACTTTTGGGTTAACACTCATTTGAACTGCTTGAAGTACATCACGTCCTGCTAAATCAATAGCAGCACAACGTTCAAATGTTAAACTTACTATGTTAGCTCTGTGAGCTGCGATAAGAGCATTAATTACTCTATCGACATTACCCCCTGCTAAATAGTGACTTTCCAATTGATTAATAGTAACAGCTAAACCAGCTTTGTGTGCTTTAATCATCGGATTAATTACTCTACTTGGAATAACACGTCTTAGTCGCATACCAACAAGTGTAAAGATACTTACCTTAACTCCAGCGGCAATGGCACTAATCCAAAGACCAAGTGGGAAGAAAGTAAAGAATATCGATAGCACAATCAATACAACTACCACGATAATACCTGAGAATATTAATTCTGGCATAATACTACCTCCTTATTATATTTATATTTTTTTAACTACTATACGCATTCCTTCAACACGTATAATCTCTATTTCATTACCCTTTTCTATAAAATCTCCATCAGTTACTACATCCAACTTTTCATTTCCTAAGACAGCAACTCCTGCTGGACGTAAATCTGTATATGCTTGAAGTTTTTTTCCTATTAATTCTAATCTACTTTCACTAGCCACATATCCATCTTCTGTTGAAATAGAGTCGTTAAGAACAAGTCTATTTAATAACGTTAACCTTTTATGGAAAACATTTCTATTAACATAAAATTGAATAGCTGCAAGTATTAAAGAAATAACTAAAATAAATGCAATATAATATGTTGACTTATTAATATAGATTATTGCATAAATCACGGTAATGATCCCTACTGTTCCAACAATTCCACCAGGAATAAACATCTCTAGTCCTATTAGAGATAGACCTCCAATAAATAACAATAGAACAAAAATACTTATACCTGTAGAATATGAATGTAGAGCTATGTATGTCGCTAAACTGAGTACTGACAAAATTCCCAAAAAATTAAGTTTTTTTGAAAACAATTGTTGACAAAAAGTTAAGGACATCGCAATTAAAAGAATCCAATCGAGAGACATCATTAAATTCATATGTAATCACCTCATTTTTGCATATTCTTTTTCTAGATAGTCTAATAATTCCTCCCTCGTGAAAATATTCCCATGGCCGGGAACAGCATGTTCAAAGTCAAGAATTGATATTCTATCTATATAATCACGAAGCTTTTGTTTATTATATGCCATCGGTTTTGTATAATAGTTTTTAGCGTGACTATCACCTAAAAACAATACTTTCTCCTCTGGAATATAAATTAAAAATGCATCATTAGAATGTGAGTTATCATTATATATACAATTAATTTTAACTCCTCCAAGATTTAAATTGAAATCAGCCATTTTAGGCATATCTGGAATTCTAATTTTTATCTCATGATTTTCATAAACTCTCTTTATAACATCGGCACTGTATTTTATCTCCGTTCCATCCTTGACTCTTTGGTATAGACTCTCATCATCCCATTCTAGTTGAGATAATTCTATTAAAGAATCTCTAGCTCTATCAGTAGCGATTACTGGAATATCTAAATACGCCGCTCCAAAACTATGATCCCAGTGATGATGTGTTAATATCACATAACTCGGCATTGGTAAGTCATTTTCTTTTAATTCTTTTAGAAATGTTTCTACTTGTGCAGGTCCATTTCCTGAATCTAACATTACTGAGAAGTATTCACCTCTTACATAACCAAGCGTTGGCTCTAAATACATATATCGTTGTTTTGTATAATAAAATCTATCTGAAAATTTAATTAGCATCCTTTTTACTTCCTTTTGATTATAGTTACATTATACCACACTGAAAATGTAAAGTATATTAAATATATTTGAACATTTATATGTGTAATTATCTTTAATATAAAAAGAAAGAAAGCAATACCAAAAAGGTTTACTTTCTTTAAATTTTAAATGGAGATGGCGGGATTTGAACCCGCGTCCAAAAATGCCTCCCCTTAGCTTCTACATGTTTAGTTTACCTATTAAATTTAATTCTCCACTTAAGCCGATAAACAGGCAATGAAAAACGAGTTTGATTAATCTCTTATTTTTTTCTACAAACGGAAGAAAAAAATCGTAGACTGCTAAGAATGAACCGATTAGCTTTGTCACAGTCAAACAAAGTAATCAGCCTTTAGCTTATTAAGCTGCTAAAGCGTAATTTGTTTTTTCGCCAGTTATATTTAACTGATGTGTTGTTAAAGGAGACAACCCTCCTACATGCCACCAAGAAGACTAGCATCCCTGTCGAATCCTAAACATCCCCTAATTGTGATTATTATATTTTATCATAAATTTCAAAATATGTAAAATTTTATCATCTCTAGTGTATTCTATGATTTAAATTAAACTCTTACCATTATTAATCATACTTATGATATAATAAATTGTATATAAAAAATTAAAGGAGGAACCATGGAAACACTTATTAATAAATTACGTCCAAGTAAAATCGATGATATTATCGGTCAACATCATTTAATTGGTGATGGAAAAGTTCTTACTAAAATAGTAGAAAGCAAAAAAATGTTCTCGTTTATTCTATATGGTCCCCCTGGAACTGGAAAAACTTCAATTGCAAATGCATTAGCTAATGAACTAGACTATAAATTTAAAATACTAAATGCTGTAAATTGTACAAAAAAGGACTTACAAACTGTAATTGAAGAATCTAAAAGATTTAAAAAAGTTATTCTTCTGCTTGATGAATTTCATAGACTAACTAAACCTATGCAGGATATCCTACTTCCTGAAATCGAGTTTGACAATATTTACGTTATTGGATGCACGACGAATAATCCTTATCATACTGTTAACCCTGCAATTAGATCACGATTAATTATTTTCGAATTACAACAAGTTTCTAATGATGATATTTATGAATATCTGAAAAAAATATCAAACAATAAAGAAATATTCCCGAAAGATTTAATAATCGAAGATGATGTTTTTAAAACAATCGCTCTAAACTCTTCTGGCGATTTAAGATTCTCGCTTAACACTTTTGAGATTTTATATAATTTATCAAATGAAGGTGAAACTGTCACAAATGATAAGCTATTAAATTTATCTCTAGGAAAATTCAAAGCATTCGACAAAGATGGTGATGCTTTTTATGATATTATTAGTGCTTTTCAAAAGTCTATACGTGGAAGTGATGTAGATGCATCGTTATACTACCTAGCTCTTTTAATCGACAGTGGTGATTTAGACACTATTTATCGTAGAATGAGTGTTATTGCTTATGAAGACATAGGACTTGCTAATCCAAACATTGGACCTTTTGTTCATGCTGCGATTGAGAGTGCGAAGATGCTTGGATTACCCGAAGCAAGAATTCCATTAGCCAATGCTGTCATTCAACTAGCGCTTTCTTTAAAATCTAATAGTGCATATATGGCAATCGACAATGCACTACACGAAACTAAAACAAATCCAAAATTCATAATCCCTGATCATTTGAGAGATGCACATTATTTCGGAGCTGATAAACTAAATCGTGGAGTCGGATATCAATATCCACACAGTCATCCTACAGGGTATATTAAGCAGCAATATCTTCCAGATAACTTAGTAGGAAGAACTTTCTACACACCAAAAACAAATAATAAAAATGAACAAAATCTAGCACAATATAAAAAATTTATAGATAATGTGAAATAGAAAAAGAAGTAGCTCAATATAACCTTGAGTTACTTCTTTTCTCCTTATTCGCCTAATATTTTAACTTCACACTCAAGTTCAACACCTGAATCTTCTAGTACTTTTTTCTGAACTTCTTTAATTAAGTTTTTATAATCTTCACAAGTTGCAGAATTTATATTAACCATAAATCCTGCATGTTTTTTAGACACTTGAGCTCCTCCTACTGTCAAGCCTTGTAGTCCTGCATCTTGGATTAATTTTCCTGCGAAGTATCCTTCTGGTCGTTTAAATACAGAACCACATGAAGGGTATTCTAAAGGCTGCTTATCTGAACGCATTTTATTTAATTCTTCCACTTTAGAGATAATTTCTTCTTTGTTTCCTTTTTTCATTTGGAAATAAACTTTAGAAATGATTTCCTTAGTTTCTTGAATTATAGAATGTCTATATGAAAATTCCATTTGTTCATTAGTATATGTTTTCTTTTCACCATTTTTAGTGAAAACTTCAACCTTTTGAACAACTTCTTTCATTTCGCCACCATATGCTCCAGCATTCATGAAGATTGCTCCACCTACACTACCTGGAATCCCACATGAGAATTCAAGATTAGTTAGGCTATTTTCGATACAAAAATCAGTAAGTTCTTTTAATGTTAATCCTGCATAACAAGAAATAATATCACCTTCTAGTAATTCTATATCATTCATATCACTAGTTAAAGCTACTATTCCTTGAATCCCATTATCAGAAATTAATACATTCGAACCATTACCTAGTATAGTTAATGTAATATTATTTTCATTGCTGTATTCTATTACATTTTGTAAATCTTTTTCGTTATTTATTTTCACTAAAATCTCGGCATTACCACCTGTTTTTGTAAAACTATAATTTCTTAAAGGTTCGTTATATAATACTTCACTGCTTTGAAGAATATCTTCAATATTTTTTATTTTAATCATTATTTTCAATCCTTTTTAAAATTTCATTTATAAATATTAATTTTTGTACTAAATAATCTTTAAATGAAAGTTCTTTGTTCATATTTTTGAATAAATTATAGTCATCTTTTAGCTTATCATCACCAAAAACTGCTCTAGCTTTTATAAAATCTTTATGTACTTCTGTATCACGTTGAACAACATTTAGTAATACATCATAACTCATAGTTAAGTAATCCGTTATTCGTGCATACTTAATTACTCCTTTTATTCCATTATGAGCAATTCTATGATAACCTATATTATTTAATCTTTTTTCATCAAATGTTGTTATTTCATGTAAATTCTCAACAACAACAAGAATATCTACAATTTTTTCTCCCAATACCTGTGTAGTACTAGTTGCTCCAATATGTAAAAACTCACATTTCGGCATTTTAGGGATTTCTTGTATTTTTTTTATTTCTTCTAAAAATATGTCAACAAAGACCTCATTGTCTTTTATTTCTTCAATTTTAACAATTCTCTTATCCATTTATAAAATCCAATCTTGTAATTAAATATCCTAATCTATTATAGACGTTATTTTATTTAAAGTAAAGCTATATCTGGATTTCATCTATCAGCTAAGTAAATAAACTTATGATATTAACTACATTGTTTATTTACTAACAGCATTCTTCATAACAAAAACATCCTTTTTCATGATCATTTATCATTCCAATCGCTTGCAAATAGCTATAGATAATAGTACCACCTACAAAGCTGAATCCTCTTTTTTTCAAATCTTTACTAATTTTTATAGAAAGCTCAGATTCACTTGGTGCATCTTTATAGCTTGTTAATTTATTATTAATTTTTTTATAGTTTGTAAAACTCCAGATATACTTATCAAAACTTCCAAACTCTTTTTGTACTTTGAGAAATGCAAGAGCATTTTTTCTAACTGAATAGATTTTCAACTTATTTCTTATAATGCCCTCATCTTCCCTTAATGATTCTAAATATTCATCTGTATAATCTGCACAAATATTATAATCAAAATTATCAAAAGCTCGCTTAAAATTTTCGCGTTTTTTTAATATTAAAGACCAGCTTAAACCAGCTTGCATACCCTCTAATACTAAGTACTCGAATAGCAATTGATCGTCGTGAGTTTCTCTTCCCCACTCAGTATCGTGATATTCAATTTCTAAGAGATCTCTTGCCCATGGACATCTATGTTTATTCATGTTCAGCCTCCAAATTACTATTTACTAAAGCAAGCATTTCTCTAATTCGTCTAATGCTATATCTTTCTTTTTTATCAATTTCTAAGAAAAATCCATCCTTTGCAATAATACGAGTATCTTTATGAGGGGTTAATGCCGTAAACAATTCTTTTCCTTTTAAATTATTCATAATTTCTTTATCAAATGTTATAACTACTTTATTCGCTAATTCTTTTATGCTAGTAACCATAGTATTTTTCGCCATAACTTTTAAATAACAAATGTCTATTAGATTATTTACTTCTTCCCCAAAATCAGAGAATCTATCAATTAAATCTTCAACAATGCTTTCTATTTCTTCATCACTCATAACATTGTTCAATCTCTTATAGAAATCTATTTTATCTGCATCACTGGAGATATATTCTTTTGGAATAAAGGCATCTACATTAAGTTTTATTTCAAGATCATCAGTCTCAACTTCAAAAATATCCTTTTTAATTGAAGGAGCCGCTTCTTTAATAATATTTTCATAGTAACTTACATCTTGAGTTCTATCTTGCTCTAATAAAGGTTCTAAAATCCCTTTTTTAGCTTGAATTTCTTGTTCTAACATTTGAGAATATAACGTATAACCTACTGAATCGATGAAGCCATGTTGTCTTCCACCTAAGACATCCCCTGCTCCACGAATCGATAAATCCTGCATAGCTATCTTAAATCCACTTCCTAGAGACGTAAAGTTCTTAATTGCTGATAATCTTTTCTCTGAGTTTTCAGTTAACGATTTAAACGGTTCATACATCAAGTAAGCATATGCTTCTCTACTACTACGACCTACTCGTCCACGAAGTTGGTACAACTGACTTAATCCAAAACGATCAGCATCCTCTACTATTAGAGTATTTACATTTGAAATATCAATACCAGTCTCGATAATAGTAGTAGAAATTAACATATCATATTTTCTATCTATAACATCAGTCATAATATTCTCAAGTTCTCTTTGACTCATGCGACCATGTGCATACGCTATATTAATATCAGGTAATAATCTTTTCAGCTCCAAATACTTTTCATCGATTGTCTCTACTCTATTATAAACATAGAAAACCTGTCCTCCACGATTTACCTCATTCATAACCGCTTCTTTGATAACCATTTTATTCTGAGCTGTTACGAATGTCTGGATAGGTTGACGTTCTCTTGGTGGTGTCTCTATTACAGATAAGTCCCTAATCCCAATTAAACTCATATGAAGTGTTCTTGGGATTGGTGTGGCACTAAGAGTTAATACATCAACAGTATTTTTAAGATGTTTAATTTTTTCCTTATGCTTAACTCCAAAACGTTGCTCTTCATCTATTATTAATAACCCTAGATCTCTGTATTTAAACTTATCATTTAATAACTTATGAGTTCCAACAATAATATCAATCTTACCTTCTTCAAGTTTTTTACAAATTTCTGTAATATCTTTTGCAGATTTAAATCTACTTACTACCTCTATATTAATAGGGAAATTCGCAAATCTACTAACAAAGTTATCATAGTGTTGTTCAGCAAGTAGTGTTGTTGGTACTAAAACAGCTACTTGCTTATTATCAGTAACAGCCTTAAATGCAACCCTCATCGCTACTTCTGTCTTACCGAATCCAACATCTCCGCATAGCAGTCTGTCCATTGGACGTTCTTTTTCCATATCTCTTTTAATCTCTTCGGTAGCTTTTACCTGATCATCAGTTGGAGTAAATGCAAAATCTGCTTCAAATTCAGCTTGCATACTACCATCAATGCTATACGCATAACCTGAACTCAATTCACGTTTAATATATAACTTAATAAGATCTTCAGATATATCCTCAATTTCTTTACGAACTCTACTCTTAGTCTTCTGCCAATTTTTGGTACCAAGTTTATTTAATGCAGGTTTTCTATTATCTGTAGAAGCGGTATATTTTTGAATATAGTTCATATTATTTATATCTACATAAATAATATCTCCACCATCATAAACAATTTTTAAGAAGTCTTTAAATACTCCCCCTACTTCTACATTCTCAATACCTTCATATAAGCCAATACCATGACTAACATGAACAATATAATCCCCAATATTTAGTTCTTGATAGTTTCTTATTTTTTCTGAATTAGTATATTTGAATTTTACACGTCGTTTTTTTCTTTCTTCTTCAGTAAATAGTTCACGTGGTGTTAATAGGAATATTTTATTTTTTCTATCCTCTAACCCCTTAAGGTGATATTTATTAACATCAATAAAAATTTTTCCTTCTTTAACACCATAATAAATGTCATCATAAAAATAATTATCAAATAACACTTTCTCAACATAATCTTTTTGTTTTTGTGTATTTAACGAAATAATTACCTTATAATTATCTGTAATCTTCTCTCTAATTTCTTTAGCTAAATACTCTTCACTAGAATAATAAGCTAAGTCGATTATATCTAAGTTATAGTTTTTTTCTATAATCTTGTCATTTAGTTTTAAAGTAGATAAGTAATATTTTCTAGTATCTAAATTTTGAATCTTTTCGAATGCTATATTATCTATCACATCTTGATAAATATAACTTCTATTCATCTCCTGTAAACTTGTTAAAAAATACTCTCTTAATCCTTCTATTTTTTCTAAAATTTTATGATAATTATCATAGAAGACTATAGTATCAGCATTTAGATAATCAGCAATACTATATGAATTTTCATAAATTAGATTTGAGAAACTCTCCAAGTCACTGAAATCTCCTGTTGCTCTATAGATTTCTATTTTTTCTTTAAGATAAGTGCTAATCTCTTGATAATTTTCGTCTTCTTGTATCTTTTTATCATCCAATTTAGCAAGTATTTTTTCTACAACTATATCTTTTTCTTCAGAAGTAAGGAAAAAATCACTTGTTGGATAAATAACTGCACTATCAATTCTATCTAGAGATCTTTGAGTAATTTCATCAAAAATCCTCATACTATCAAGCTCATCATCAAAGAAATCTAATCGTATCGGCTTTTCACTTAGAGGACTAAAAATATCAACAATACTACCTCTTTTTGAAAACTCTCCAACTACATCAACACTTTCAACTCTTCGATACCCCATATTTACAAGTTTTCTTTGTAATTCATCAAAACTTATAACAGTGTCCTCATTAATTTCAAAACTATTATTTTTGAAATCACTAGGATTTTTTACCGTTCTGTATATAGCTTCTATTGGAATAATAATTATACTTTGTATATTATGAACTAGGTTTTCAAGTACTTTTATTGAATTTTGGACTAGATCGTTACTTTTAGATGTATGACGTTTTAATATATCGATTTCTGGATAAATATATGTTTCTCCTTCGAAATCACTTAAAATTGCAAATAACTCTTCAGCCTCTGCTTTACTTTGTGATAACACCACAACACTCTTATCACTTTGTTTATACTCATTATATATCTCCAAAGCACGTGTCGTTAGATTTTGTCCATAAACCCCTATATTTTTATGTTTTTTTTCAAATTGTAAATCAACTATTTCTAACAGACTTTCTTTTATCATGTACGCTCCTTTCCACGATAAATAGCAGCAAAAGAAACTATCTTTCTCTAATGCTGCATTTATTCTTTTAATTATATTTATTCATCAAATCTACAAAATTCATTTTAGAAAAATCTTCAATACAGTTTATACTCTTCGAATAAATTTTTTCAATTTCAATCATTTCATCTTTTGAAAATCTTCCTAAAACATAATCAACTACCTTCATAGGTGGAGTTGGTCTATCAATACCAATTTTTAATCTATTAAATTTTTCTGTTCCAAGGTGACTTATTATACTCTTAATACCATTATGTCCACCGCTACTTCCTTTAGCTTTAAGTTTAAAGTTCGCAGTTTTTGTATCTAAGTCATCATAGATTATCAAAATATCTTCTATATCAATTTCAAAATAATCATAAAACTTCCCTACTGCTTCACCAGATAAATTCATATATGTTGTAGGTTTAATTAATAAATATTTAATTCCATTGTGATACGTCATAGCATATTCTGCATTGAATTTAGTTTTATCAAAACTTACATTCCAAGATTTTGCTAGTTCGTCTAAAACCATAAAACCAATATTATGCCTTGTATTTTCATATTGCTTTCCTGGATTTCCTAATCCAACTATTAATTTCATAGATTATCCTCTCTTTATTTTATTTACTATCGAAAATATGACTTAAAGAAGGCAACGGACACCGCTGCCTTCTCTAAGCTTGATTTAATTAATTATTATTCAAAAAGAACACTTACAGGTTCGTTATTGTGGATTTTGTAAATAGCCTTAGCTATTAAATCACCTACACATAACGGTACCATTTTATCTAATTTTTTCTCTTCTGGTATATCTATTGTGTTAGCATATACTAATTCTTTAATTGGAGAATTTTCAATTCTATCTAATGCTTGTCCACTTAATACAGCGTGTGAGCAACTTGCATAAACTTCTTTTGCTCCTCTATCTTTAAGTGCTTGTGCTCCTAAAGTAATAGTTCCTGCTGTATCGATAATATCATCTATAAGGATACATGTTTTTCCTTCAATGTTACCTACGATATTCATAACTTCAGCAACATTTGGTTTTGGTCTTCTCTTATCGATAATTGCGATTGGTGTATTTAATGCATCTGCTAGTTTTCTAGCACGTGTTACACCACCGTGGTCTGGTGATACAACAACCACTTCCTCCATATCTGGAAGTTTTTCTTTGAAATATTTCGCAATAATTGGTACACACATAAGGTGATCAACTGGAATATCAAAGAATCCTTGAATTTGAAGAGCATGAAGATCTAATGCGATTATACGATCTGCTCCTGCTACTTCTAATAAGTTAGCTACTAGTTTAGCAGTAATTGGTTCACGACTTCTTGCTTTTCTATCTTGACGTGCATATCCGTAATAAGGAATTACAACGTTAATAGTGTCCACTGAAGCACGTTTAAGTGCATCTATCATAATTAATAAAGTCATTAAGTTGTCATTTACAGGGCCACTAGTTGATTGTAGTACGAATACTTCGCTACCACGTACACTTTCCTCTATATTAATTGAAACCTCTCCGTCACTGAATTTTTTTACACTACATTTACTTAACTCTACTCCTAGTGACTTCGCTACTTGTTGTGCTAATGGAATATTAGCATTTAATGAAAACAGCTTTAATGGTTTATCTACAAGCATATTAAATTTTTCTCCTTAAAATTTGGTTCGATAGTAATACAGATGTATTCCGTTAATTATTATAGCATAAATATTAAAACATTTCTACTAATTCAAGTATAGACCAATTAAAATCCATTAATTTTTTTACTATTTGTATTTATATTTTATTAAATCTTCTTAGTTAGCATTATATTAATATTTTTCACATTAACATTAAAAATTCTATCTCGTTAACTTATTGTGATTAATATTTAATAATATAGATTTTAATATTCGGTTTTCATAACTAGTTTTCTATATTTTTTAATAATTTTGAATATTTCCATTATTTTTTAGTTTATTTATTATTCATACTATGCTATTATAATAAGACATAGAATAAAAGAAATTTTATAAAGTTTTAACTATTAAAAAATTCATATTTTTCTTAATAGTTAACATAGTTTTAAATTTACCTATTAGTTCATACTTTTGTAGAACTTTACTTTTCTCTATTCTAAATATATACAATTAAAGGAGTACCATTATGGATAAAATTTTTGAACTTATTGAAAAAGAACAACATAGACAAGACACTAACATTGAACTTATTGCAAGTGAAAACTTTGTTTCTAAAGACATTCTAAAAGCAACAGGAAGTATTTTAACAAATAAATACGCTGAAGGTTATCCTGGAAAAAGATACTATGATGGATGTGAAGTAATTGACGAGATAGAATCTCTTGCAATAGATAGATTAAAAGAACTTTATGATGCAAAATTTGCAAACGTGCAAGCACACTCAGGATCAAGTGCAAACATTGCAGTTTACTTATCTCTATTAACACCCGGTGATACTGTTTTAGGTATGAGTATGGATGCAGGTGGTCACCTAACTCACGGTAGCAAAGTTAACTTTTCAGGAAAATTATTCAATGCAGTTTCATATGGAGTGACAAAAGACACTCATCTTATTGACTACGATGAAGTCCTTCGTATTGCTAAAGAACATAAACCAAAAATGATTATTGCTGGATCAAGTGCATACTCTCGTGTAATTGATTTTGCTAAATTTAGAGAAATTGCTGATGAAGTAGGTGCTTATTTATTAGTTGATATGGCTCACATCGCTGGCCTTGTAGCTACCGGCTTACATCCAAATCCAGTACCTTATGCTGATGTAGTTACATCTACTACACATAAAACTTTAAGAGGTCCACGTGGTGGTATTATTCTTACAAACAACGAAGAGATTGCAGTTAAAATTAATAAAATGATTTTCCCAGGTGCACAAGGAGGACCATTAGAACATGTTGTTGCTGCAAAAGCAATTTGTTTTGGTGAAGCTCTTAAACCTGAATTCAAAGTATACCAACAACAAGTTGTTAATAATATGCAAGCAATGGTAGAAGCATTTAAAGCTAATAATATTCCTGTAGTTTCAAATGGTAGTGATAACCACCTATGTCTTATCGACACATATTCTACTTATAATGTTACTGGACATGATGCTAGTGACCTATTAAGTAAAGCTAAAATCACATGTAATAAAAATGGTATTCCATTCGATACATTACCACCAATGAAAACTAGTGGATTACGTTTAGGAGCTGCTGCTATGACTTCTAAAGGTTATGTAGAAGAAGACTTTGTAGAAATTACAAATATTATTTGCGATTTATTAAAACAAGGTGAAAACTATCTAGAAAAAGCTCAAGAAAGAGTAGCAACTCTAGTAGCAAAAGAAAGAAAAGAATTCAGATAAAAATATCAGTATAAAATTTCAAACGACGAAGATAATACTCTTCGTCGTTTTTTACGAACTATAAACTTTAATTCACAACATCAATGTTCGTTTTTAGAAAAAATATTTTTTAATATTATATTTATATGTTGACAACGTTCGTTTTTCATGTTATATTTATAAAAATTCTTTAGGAGAAATGAAAATATGAAAACCGAAAAAATTATTAAAGCATCTTTTTTTCATAGTCCAAAGTATGGTGAAATTGAATTTTTAGAGCAGGCTATACTTTTAGTTTCTGATAATGGAATTATTTCTGAAATCATTAGAAAAGAAGATGGAAATTATCAACAAATATTAAATCAATACTCACATGGTAGTAACTTTATTGATTTTAAAGATAAAGTTCTTTTACCTGGTTTTATCGATTTGCACATCCATGCTCCACAATGGCCACAAGCAGGACTTGCTTTGGATGATGAATTAAGCCACTGGCTAAATAATTTCACCTTTCCTTTAGAATCAAAATATAAAGATATCAACTACTCTCGTGAAGTTTATACTGATTTAGTAAAAACCTTATTAGCTAATGGTACTACTTCTGCAATGTACTTTGGAACTATTCATAATGATGCTACTCTCGAATTAGCAAAAATTTGTGCTAATTTAGGACAAAGAGGGTTCGTCGGAAAAGTAGTTATGGATGATGAAACTATGAATCCTGATTTTTACAGAGATAATAGTACAAAAGAAGCTATCGAAAATACTGAGAGGTTTATTAATGATGTGCAGAAGCTTTCAAAAGATGTTCCTCAAGGTGTATATCCAGTTATTACCCCACGTTTTGTACCAAGCTGTACAGACGATGCTCTTTTAGAGTTAGGAAAATTGGCAAAGAAATACAACTGCTATATACAGAGTCATTGTAGTGAAAGTGATTGGGAACATAACTTCGTTCTTGAACGATTTGGAAAAAAAGATACCGAGGTTTTGGATCAATTTGGTCTATTAACTGATAAATCAATAATGGCTCACGGCAATTTTATAAATTCTAAAGATGCTGATATTTTCAAAAAGAATAAATCTTCAGTTTGTCACTGTCCTATTTCTAACTCATATTTTGCTAATGCAGTTTTACCTGTTAACAAACTGAAAAAACAAGGTTTAAATATCTGCTTAGGTACTGATATCTCAGGAGGGTTCTCCCCTAGCCTATATGACAATATAAAACATACGGTCATGGCCAGTAGGATGTTAAATGACGGAGTTGACAATAGACTGGAAGCTAACTGTCGTGGTAATCATGATTCAAAAGTGAGTGTATTTGAAGCATTTTATCTTGCAACTACTGGTGGTGGTGAAGCTTTGAAATTACCACTAGGACTTTTCAAAGAGGGTTATATTTGTGATTTCCAAGTCATCGATATCAATACACCGACAAATAAACTTCCAAATTATTTAGATAACGAAGAAGACAACCACCTTCTTCAAAAAATATTATACCTTTCTACTTCAGAAAATATACGTGAAGTTTGGGTTCAAGGTAAACAAATTCTAAAAAAAGATTAATAACATAAAAATAAAAAGGAGATTACGTTATTTATGACGAAACAAAATAAACATTTAACTATAGGTGTTGAAGAAAATATTCCATTTTCACAATCCCTAATCTTAGGTTTACAACACGTCCTTGCAATGGATGTCTACGTACCACCTTTTATCTTAGCAACAGCTATTGCATTATCACCTGGCGATGCCACTGGTTTAATTCAATCTACTTTCTTAGGAGCTGGGATTGCATCATTAATTCAGGTATTATTCTACCTGAGATTACCGGTTTGTCAAGGTCCATCATTTATTCCTCTTGGTGCTATAATCGGTATATATATGGGAACTAAAAATCTTGGTACTGTTCTTGGAGCAAGTATTGTCGGAGCAATCTTAGTAATTTTACTTGGATATTCTGGTATTTATAAATATATAGTAAAAAATTACATACCTTCTATCGTTAGTGGAACAATAATTATGATCGTAGGATTAACATTACTTCCTTCTGCATTTGTAAGTAATATCTACATCGAAGGAAATGGTCTGACAATGAAACAAAATGTATTATTAGCATTTATTACAGCCGCTTCTTTAATTCTATTTTCTACTTTAGGAAATTACGTTAACAAGTTCAAAAGAATTTTCCAAATTTCTTCAGTAATAATCGCCCTAGCTATCGGAACATTTTCTGCATACTTAATGGGTGGTTTTAATACTCAAGGAATTAAAGATGCTAGCTTTTTCTCAATGCCAAAACTATTATTCTTAGATTATAGTGTACATTTTGAAATCTCTGCTATTATTACAATGATTATTATTTACATGGTACTTTTAGCTGAAACTACAGGAACTTGGTATGCAGTAAGCTCAGTTATCGACCAACCTTTAAGCGACACTCAAGTTAACAAAGGTGTTATCGGGGAAGGTATCGGATGTTTAGCTGCCGCTCTAGTCGGAGCAACTCCTGTTACTGGTTACTCTACAAATGCTGGGATTATCTCTATTACTGGGGTAGCTAGTAGAAAAGTATTCGTTATGGCTTCATTCTGGTTTATCGGATTATCATTCTTAGGTAAACTTTCTGCCGTTATTAATTCAATTCCTTCTGCAGTAATCGGTGGAGTATTCTCAGTAGTATGTATTATCATCCTGCTAAATGGATTTAGAGTTGTTAAAAATCTTGACTTCTCAGAAAGAGAATTATACATTATCGGTGTACCTTTAATGTTTACAATTGGATTATTATTTATTCCAGCAGAATTAAAAGCTAGTGCTCCACAATTACTTCAATACTTAATTGGTTCTCCTATTGCTGTTGGTGCAATTGTAGCAATAATAATGAATAAACTTATTCCATTAGAAAAATAATATTTAAAACTGATGTTCAGATGAGCATCAGTTTTATTCTTATTAATTTTATATTTTCCAAAAATATAGTATAATTATAACTGCTAATTAAATTACAGAAATGGAGATATATTGATGACAGAAAAGAAAATGAATGTTGAAAGTTTTAACCTAGATCACACTAAAGTTGTTGCACCATATATTAGACTTGTTGGTGTATACTCTGGGGATAATGGCGATAAAATTTATAAATATGATATTAGATTTTGCCAACCAAATAAAGAACACTTAGAAATGCCTAACCTTCACTCTTTAGAGCATTTAATCGCTGAACTTATCAGAAATCACCTTGATAATGTACTAGACTTCGGACCTATGGGATGCCAAACAGGTTTCTACTTATCAGTAATTAACAATGATAGTTACGAAGAAGTTGAAGAAGCTTTAGCAAAAACATTAGAAGATGTACTTGTTGCTACTGAAGTACCAGCATGTAATGAAGTACAATGTGGATGGGCAGCATCTCACTCTTTAGAAGGTGCTCAAATGGAAGCTAAAAAATTCTTAGAAAAACGTTCTGAATGGAAAAACGTTTTTAGTAAATAATTTAAAAAATCAAACTGATAAATTTTCTTACCAGTTTGATTTTATTTTTTATCTATTATATTTTCTAATACCTAAAGCTACTATAAGAAATCCTACTCCAGCTACTATAGGAAGTTCACTTGAAAGACTATCTCCAGTTTTTGGAAGAATAGAATTCTGTTTTAAATTATTATTTGATTCAACAATATTTTTATTAATACTTCTAGTATTATTTAATAAGTTATTATCAAATTCTTCATTTTTCTCATTTGAATTACTTATCACAACTGTTTTAGATTTTAGAATTTCATTAGTAATATTTATTCTATCTTTTATATCATTTGAAGATTTTTGTTGTTTTTTAGTTTCCAATATAATTTGTTTTTGTTCATTTTTTTCATTATTTTTAATAGTTTTACTAAAATCTACAATTGCAAATAAACTGAAATGATCTATGTTAAACTGAACTACCTTATTCTTTACTTCCGATGGTATTAATGTTAACTTTCCATTCTTTTCTACATGATAGATATTAATCTTGTTGCTTTCATTTTCTAGTAAAGCGATTCGAACTATTCTTTTATTATTAAGATTTAACACACTAGCATTTTTTATTAACTTCAAGTCTAACACTCTTATTTTATTTTTCTCTACAGACAATGCCTTACTAATACTCGTTAATTGCTTACTATTTTTTACAACCTTAACATTTAAGGAAATATTTTTAATATTACTTAATAATTCTACTTCTACACCTAGACCTTTAGTTTTTAAAGATTCAAGATCAGCTCTAGGTTTCTCCTCTTGGATTAAAGTTTCACCTTTTCCACTTATTACTAGTTCGGGATTCTCCTCTTGCACCAACGCTTCGCCTTTTTCACTTATCACTAGCTCTGGGGTCTCTTCTTGTACTAGTGATTCTCCTTTTTCGCTTATCGCTAGTTCTGGGTTCTCTTTTTGAACCAATGGTTCACCTTTTTCGCTTATCACTAGTTCGGGATTCTCTTCTTGCACCAATGCTTCGCCTTTTTCGCTTATTACTAGTTCGGGATTCTCCCCTTGCTCCAATGCTTCACCTTTTTCACTTATCACTAGTTCTGGGTTCTCCTCTTGCACTAATGCTTCGCCTTTTTCGCTTATTACTAGCTCTGTATTCTCTTCTTGTACCAATGATTCTCCTTTTTCACTTATCACTAACGCAGGGTTCTCTTCTTGTACCAGTGGTTCACCTTTTTCGCTTATCACTAACGAAGGATTCTCTTCTTGCACCAGTGGTTCACCTTTTTCGCTTATCACTAGTTCCGGGTTCTTCTCTTGTACTAGCGGTTCTCCCTTTTCGCTTATCACTAGTTCTGGGTTCTCCTCTTGCACCAATGCTTCTCCTTTTTCACTTATCACTAGCTCGGGGTTCTCTTCTTGTACTAGCGGTTCTCCTTTTTCACTTATTACTAGCTCGGGATTCTCTTCTTGTACCAGCGGTTCTCCTTTTTCGCTTATCACTAGTTCGGGATTCTCTTCTTGTACTAGTGGCTCAACTTTAGAGTCAGTATATACTTTAATAGGTACATTAACTATATCATATGATCCATCAGAATATGTTACTTTTATTCTTGCATTGACATTTCCTAATTCTGCAAAATCTGTAGAATTTAATAATTCATAGTTTATATTTTTAGGGAGATTTTCTTTAACAATTCTATTAAGTACATCATTTACATTCAAACTATTCCCCTGACGTAATAATAATTTTTCATCATTTAAAATCTTAGGTTCATATTTACCCGCTTCTGTAAGTTCTAAAGCAGCACGTGTATTAATAACATTCATACCTAAATTTGCAACTTCTTTAGTTATATTATTAATGACTGACTGTGGAGCAAGTGAATTCGAAACAGCAGTAGCAGCTTCTTCTAATTTTTGTGTTAAATTATATTTTGCACGATTATAATTTTCCACTGAATTTATTGTTTTATCAGATAAATCTACAACTGACTCTACTAATTTCTTAGCAGCATTTACTACAGAAATCAGTTCTTTTTTATCAGCCTCAGTTACAGAAATTGGAACATCAATATTATTGCTAGTATTATCATCTAAATAAGAAACTTGAACCCTAGCATGTTTTAAACCTAAAGTTGTTAATTCATCTGTTGAAACTATAGCTAATTTCGTATTTACTGGTAATAAGTCACGATTTATCTTATTAAGGACATCTCTATCTTTAAGTTTTTCTCCAATCATTATCGAAACTGGTTTATCATCAACTAAAGTCGGTAAGAATGTCTTACTCAATGTACCCTTATCTGGATCAATTATACTTAATTTATTTATATTCTCATCACGATATCCAACTCCATCCATTCCTTGTCGTTTTCCAAAATTAAAATCTGGATTTGAATTAACTCTACTTTCAAAGTATGATGTTGACGAATGGGCTCCTGCACTTTTACCTATGCTTATTTTATTACTAGGCTGAAGGTTCCCTGGGATTATGTTATCATTATCAGTGTAATAATTTTTTATCTTTCCAGATTTTGCAAGTTCTTCAGAAATTTTTACATCATCCTTCGGAACTCCCCAGAACCAACCACTCTTAACTTTTGGAGCATTAAACGTATAAGTTTGTTTATACTTACCAAATTTTTCTTTTTCTGCTGTTGCTGTTGCTCTTAAAGATAAGTAACCACCTAACGAGTGCCCAGTAATGTATAAATTCGTAATAGTGCTATCATTTTTTATTTTTTTCATTAATTGAATAGCTGCTTCACTCTGATTCGATTCATTACCAAAAAACAACGCTAAATCTGCTTTCAAATCTCCTGCTTGTTTAACATTTGTACCAGCAAATGCAAGAACTTGAATCTTATCTCCTTTTAAAAATGGGAAATTATTAACTGTTTCAAATAGTACAGCATCAAGTCCATTATCTTGGTGATATGTTTCTTTTACTCTCCAATATGGTCCAAGCTCATTGTTAGTCATCTTTTGAATATTATTTGAAAGTTTTTCTATCGGAGCCTTTTTACTAAGAATGTCATCTATTTTTTTGTCATTCTCATAAACTAAATTGATAAACATAGCCATGTCTCTTGCTGATATGTTCCAGATTAATTTATCCTTATCTACTTTATCATTTAATCCATCTCCATCAGTATCCGCTAATCTTGGATGTATATCGTATCCAAGATAGGTACGTCCATCTTTCTTATAAATATATAATTCGTCTTTATTTGCAATACCATCCCCATCATCATCACCATCAGGATTAAGAACTGCTTTTTTATAAATTAGACTATCATATTTTCCGCCTTCTAAACCAATATATCCCTTTGCTATATCATCAGCATATTTACTAGTTAGTCTAGAAATTATTTTTGTCCCCTTTTCTACAGGCTCTTCCTTATTTTCAACCGTTTCAGTTTTTACTTTATTTTCTTCTAAATTTCTGTTAATTACCTTCGTTAGTAGACTTGCAATATCACTACTATCGTCTACTCTCTTGTCGATAACATTTAAATTTTTATTTAAAGAATCTGAACTTATTACAGTAGTTTCATTTTCAGATTTAACATTTGATGAATTAGTTGACGTCGAAGCTACAACAGAATCTTTATTTATACTATTATTCCCATTAGAAGAGTCTAGTGTTTTATCACTTGTGATACTATTTGTGCTTTCAACATTATCAGCATGTCTAGTTATATTTAATTCTTCATTACTATTATTACCACTTGCTATTACAGTATTATTATTTCCACTATTTTCTTCATGCGCACTAGCTGCTCCTCCAAAAAATATTAATGAACCAATAGCAACTGATGCTATACCAAAACTAAATTTTTTTATTCCATATTTTACGATTTTTTTATTGATAATATCTTTAAACATATTCCCTCCAAGTATTTAACTTAAATATATGTATATAGAATTTAATTAACATTATTTTTAGTTAACTAATAATTCTACACTCATTAAGTATACACGAAAATAGTCAATATAACAAACTTAAATTTAGTAGTATTTTCACATCAAACTATTGTATTTAATAAATGCATTTCTAACGTATCTAATTAATTTATTACAATATTTATCTAAATAATCTCTGATCAATTTAATAGCCTTATTCTATATATAAATCTTGAATTAAAATATTTATAATATCTCAAAATTTTTATTATACTATGTACTTAATTTAACTCTCAATAATTATTGAAAATTTCAAAAAAAAATAGCAGATTACCTTTGTAATCTGCTCAGATTGTTGACAAAACGCCCAAAATATCGATGTAAATATTGATATTTTGGGCGTTTTTCA